>DAIEST010000046.1 GCA_027346125.1 Leptospirillum sp.
GGGTTCGGGGAGACGGTCCGGGATCGGCAAGCGTATGGACGGCTTCGACACAGGCATTTTTCATCAGGGGCTCTTTCCGGAAAGGCCACTCGATCCACGTTCGGATATGGACAGGAAAAGCCGGAAGCAGGATGGAAGATCCGCCCATCCATACCGGTTCCCTTTCCGGATTACATTACTGAAAAAGACGAATATTTGCCATCATGATTTCCACTTTGAGGACATGGCAGACAAGGGATGGTCGACAGATCTCTTCTCCCATGCTGGTCCCAAATGGTCTGCCCTTTGTCTCCAAAGACGCCAGTCCTCTGGCGTTGCTCACACTTCGATCGTCGCACCGCCTGTCTGGCTATCAGTCGGGGGGTGGCGTGGCGCCTGTTCCATCTGGCCCGGCTGGAGCGAGAAAACCCGGATGTTCGCTGTTCCGTCTTCTTCGAAGCGGCCGGGAGGAAGGCGATCGTATCTTCCCTCTCCCTACTCGGTGCCCCGGACGCCATGTCTCCAACACTTCGGGAAGCCGGCCGGATGATGGGGCCCGCCGGAGAGGATTTTCAGGACGGAAAGGAAACGGGAAATCGGGATCGGAAATCCTGTGGAGGTCGTCTCGTTCTTCTCACCGGAGGTGCGGAAGATCTACGGGGTCGGGTAGGCCTCAAAACCGCCTTTTTTGAAAAAGGCCTCCGACCTGAAAAAGAATCCAGCCTTCCTGGAGAAGTGCTGAAAGTCGGATAAAGAGGCGAATCCTTACTTTCGGAACAGTTGACCACTTCAGGGAATCGCACTATCATTGCACAAATCTAGCATCGATCGGAGGCAAGTATGACGACCGTCACTGTCTCACCGAAATTCCAAGTGGTTATCCCGAAGAAGGTGCGGAAGAATCTCAATTTGTATCCAGGGCAAAAGATTCAGGTTCTGTCCTATAAAGGGCGTATCGAATTCATCCCGCTCAGAAGCCCCCGGGAAATGCGGGGGTTGCTGAAAGGAATCGACACATCGGTCTCCCGAGACAACGACCGTCCATGAAATTCCTCCATATCCTCTGCTGAAAATAACGACTTGCATCAGCGGGCTCCGGATCAACGAAGTCCCGGATCTTGTAAGTAGACGGTATGGGAAGCGTCTCTGGTCCTGACGATTTCGCTGGCATATGCCCATCCAGCCTGATCGGATCAAGGTGCGGCAGTGTGACCAGCTCAGGTCGGGATGAAAGCCAGACGGAGATTCGCTCCCCGCCGGGGAGCTTATTGAACTTCATCCATCGGAAGCTGCCGATGGACTCATCGATGGGTAACCAATCGAGACGGCCCTATCCGAGCAAGTCCGATAGAACTGCCGGAAGTTCATCAGGTTGGCTGCGGAAAACTCCTTTCGTAAAAATACCCGGTAGCGGCGAAACGCTTGTGAGATCGCACTTCGGATCGGAGTCTTCATGTGACCCGAAGGATCGGCCCCGGGTATTCCGGCAACGTCCGGTCGGTGGTGACCAGCGTGATTCCCTCGACAAGGGCCTGTGCCACCAGGATGCGGTCAAACGGATCCTTGTGGAGCATGGGAAGACCGTCGATTTCCACGACATGGGTCCCAAGAATCGGCAGCTCCTCATATCCGTTATCCAGAAGGCTTCTCCTCAGGACCCGGGGATCCACCCGGAAATCCTCCCGGCCAAGGCTTCGCTTGATCACGACTTCCCACATGCTTCCCGCACTGAACATCAGAAGATTTCCACGATCTTCCAGAAGGGGGCGAAGGGAGGACGGGATCCGGTCGGGAACCCCCGCCGACCAAAGCAGCAATTGGGTATCCAGGAGCCATTTCATGAAGAGCAATCGCCGAAAAGATCCCCGATCTCTTCCGACCCCATCGCATTGAAATCGTCCGGCACCAGAATTTGACCTTCCATGAAACCGATTCGCCGGCTTTCGGTAGAAGCGGGTGCTTCGAGTCTCGTGACTTTGACCAGGGGTTTCCCGGCTTTGGCGATGATAAAGGAGTCACCCCTGGCCGCTTCTTCGATCAGACGGGAAAGATGCGTTTTGGCTTCGTGAATGTTGACGGTTTTCATCGCATTTCCCCATAATAGACTAAGTTCATTAAACTTGGTCTATTATGGGGATGACAGGGGAGACATGTCAAGGCTGGCGAAACAAAGGGGGATCGGCAGACAGGAAACAAACGGCTGCGAATCCCAAGAGGATTCTTCCGGACAACAACGTCATCTTGCCCGTCTCCCGGGACAGAGAACGTTGAATTTCCCCTTTCGGTCCAAAAGTGCGACGGCGAAGCCCCAAGGTCTTTCGCATGTCCGCTATGGTTTCGGATCGATCCGGAGACCCGGAGCGAATTCCGGATGTTCCGGGGAGAAGGCCAGTCCGGCTTCCTTCGGTCCGGGGACCTCTTTCCTCCGCCGGATCCCGACCAGCAGATCCGACTCAGAGGACACCGTGTCCGAGTGGTGTCTCCTTCCACTTCCGCTTCCGGAAATCCTTTTCCCGGCATTCCGGAAGATCATTCTTCCTGCCAGCCGATCCCGTTCTCCGCGCACCATTCGATCGCGATCCGCCGAAGACCCCCGTCCCGGTACCGGAACCCGTCCTCCAAAAGACCGAGATCGGCGATCCGGTCCTTGAAAAACCGGAAGGCGCCTTTTCCACGAATCGCCCGGAAAAGATCTTCGCGTCGTCTGTCGTCGTCCAACGAGGCGATGAAATCTTCCATGATGCGGTATTCGTGGATATCCCACCGGGACGGAAGCGCCACAAAATCCTCTTCCTCCGAGCGGTTTCGGAGACATCGGGCTCCAGGGGGCAAGATAAGAAAGAGAAGGCCCCTTTCTGAGCGGAAGGAGCGTTCGGAAAAACTTCCGGAGGTCGCGTGTTTATTGTGTGATTCGGGGTCCGGGATGACGGGATTCCGGTCGTTTCCGCCCTTGTCAGGCCGTTGGATGTTCCCGGAGCCAGGACCGCAAGGCGTCGTTCATCCGCGTCTGCCATCCCCGGCCTTTTGCGCGGAAGGCCTCCACGATGTCGGCGTCAAACCGGACGGTCATCGCCACTTTCGTGACCTCTTTCGGGGGTCG
>DAIEST010000049.1 GCA_027346125.1 Leptospirillum sp.
GAAAGAAGTGCCCCTTGATTTTCCCGGACGTTTTCGAGAAAATAACGAGAAAACTGGGGGATCGTCTAATGGCAGGACGACAGTCTCTGGATCTGTCTATCGGGGTTCGAGTCCCTGTCCCCCAGCCACATTTTCATTCTGTTTCGGAACCCCCTCTCCTCATCTCCTTCCAGAATTTTCTCTGCGTTCCCGAGAATCAACCGGCTGGTCGCTTTGCCCATCTTTCACCCAGGCCACAATGAGACGGCCTTTTCCATCAAAAGCAAACCGTCTTTCGAGAAATCCCTTCCCGAACAGATACAGATTGGTGTCGTAATAATCCGTGTCGTTTTTCACCCAAAGACGGGAGAGGAAGATCCGGTAGGCTTCATGAAAAGAGGAAGGCCCCTGGCGAAGTACGAAAGGAAGATAGGCAACCGCAAATCCCGGCGGGAATTTTCCATAGGCGGAGCAGGTCTTCGTATTGACAAATAGCGTTGGCCAAGGGATCTTTTTTTGCACCCACCCTCGAAGTCGACTCAGAAGAGCCTGTTCGTCCGGATCCCGGGAAGACGTCATACCCGCCCAGAGATAAACCCGGATGGCATCATAGGACCCGATGGGGCCGGTCACCGGATCCCGTCGCCATCCCTTCCCGGGCTCATAGGCCACCCAGTCCGGAACGAATCCACAAGGACTGACGGATTTCATCAGTCCCAGAAAACGCCGGGGAAGCCCTCCCCATTTCATCCCACCCAACCGGATCTCCATGAAGCGCATCAAAAATGGAGGAAAATAACTGGGATTCGTCCGCCAAAGTCTCCGATCCGGATGGAAACCCCGTTCTCCGCCCAAAGGGAAAAATCCGAATCCCGGGAGATTGGCGAAATCCTTTCGGGAAATCAGAAGGGACAGGCGTTCCCCCAGTCGAACGTAATCCGGTCGATGCCAGAGCCTTCCTCCTTCAAGCAAATCGTAACTGAGCCAAATATCCGCATCTGTGGCCGAGTTGTCATCGATGACGCCCCATTTTCCATTTTTCTCTCTCCCCCAGAGCCACGCCGGTAGATGACGCGACAGGTCTCCACGGGAAAGGTTGTTCCCGGTCCAACGGAGCAGGCGAGAGAAGAGTACCGGATCGTTTTGGACAAGGGCAAAAAAGAGAGCGTAGGCTTCTCCTTCGCTGGTCGTCATGTTCTGGCGGCCCCGGTCGATCACCCTTCCATCCGGCTGGATACAGCAGGACCGGTAATGGTCCCATGCGGAGCGGAACCCGTCTGCCGAGGAGATCCCCGCTCCGAAAAGGAACAGCCAGGACAGCATTGCAAGAAAGATCGTCGTCCGTTTCAAGATGGTTTACCCTCTCCGTTATCCTCCTGTCGACGGAAACCGTCAAAACAGCAAGGGATGCCACGACCATCAAAAAGAGTCCGGCTTTGAATTTATAGGCAACATAAGGACAAGGATCAAGAAGGGGAGGTATCCCGACCGGTTGCCGGGGAGCAGGACTCGCACGCTATCGAAGACGGTTTTTCTCACAGAAGATGAATTTCGTTTCCCCTTTCGGCACTTTTCGGTATTCTGGAAAGAAGGTTTCGGATGATCGGGCCTTCCGGATACATCCTCCGATAGTTTCGTAGGTTTTCTGTCGACAGGCGAAGCGTGAAGCCAGATCAACCCGGTTTTCCGGGAATGGAAGGCGTCGCTTGGGATGTCTTCCAGGGGATTTCGGACAAGCACGGACAAAAGCTTCAGACCTTCGTGCCGGGTTTGTTCCCGATTGCTCAGTGAGCGGAGCAAGATCAATAGAAACGGTGCAAGGATTCCTCTCGGGCGGACTCCTTATCAAATCGCGCCCGCAATCCGGGTACACGGCGGAAATAAGGACGGTCCTTTGAATCCTTTCCCAAAGGGGACAGCCCCCTCGCAGGAGGGGCAACACGCCCGGGTCTCTTCTCCTGTCTGGATGTCCGGAGGACAATGTATGGCGAAACGCCTTCTGTCATTACCCCCGATGGCATTCGTCCTGTCGGCGCTGTTCGTCAACGGGATGGCGGGAGGATTTGTCTGGCCCTACTTTCCGATTTTCCTGGCGGAAACCGGTTTGACCAAAAGCTCGATCGGCCTGGTTCTGGGAATTTCAAACATTCTTGTCTTCCTGGTACGCCTTCCTCTTGGGCGATGGCTCGACCACAGTCACGGTCACCGGTTCGACATTCCTCTCGTCACCATGTTGCTCGCTTTTCCGGCCTTGCTCTTCCTGCTCCCCCACACCCGCTCTCCCGCCGCGCTGGTTCTTCTCGTACTCGCCCTGGCCCTGGCGAGGCTCCCTTTTCTGCCTCTTGGACTGGCGAAACTCAAAAAACAGTCCGATCTTGAGAAAAAACGGTTTTCCCCTCTTCTGTTCGTCGGAGCGCATCATTTTTTTCTGGGCGCCCTGGGACTTTTGGCCGGCGCAGTGATCGTCGCCATCGGGATCGGAAAAACCTTCTCTGCTCTCTGGGTCGTGGTTCTTCTCGCCATGTCTCCACTCCTCATGCCGACACCGTCGGGAGACGGAGACACCCATCCTCCTCCACCGCCACGTCTCCTTCCGGACAGG
>DAIEST010000054.1 GCA_027346125.1 Leptospirillum sp.
CTGGCAGATCAGAAATCCTCCAACTCTGTCGTCCTGAAAAGAGCCTATGAGTCGTTCCAGCCGGAGTGGATGTCGTTGGCTGAAAAAGCGCTGCGGGACTCTTCCACCGGAAAAACATCCTTTGGAGAGGTCCTCAGAAACGCCGGAGTGCTTTAAGTGATCTACAACTACGAAGTGATCGTCAACGAAAAGCTTTCAAGCGGATCGATCAAGGCCAGGGATATCGAGGAGGCGATTTCTGAAATCAGGGGAAATTTTCCCTACGGGAAGATTTCTGCCCTTCTCCCGGATTGGGGGAAGACGCTCCTGTTCTGGATTTCTCCCGAAAACAACGGAGGAATCTCGACCAAAACGGCCTCTGATATCTGTGATCGGCTCTCCCTCTTTATTGAAAACGGTCTTCCTGTCGAACAATCGCTGAAATTCGTCCGGGCCAATCTCGAAGCGCGAGGTGTCCAGAAAATCATTGACCGGGTTCTGGTTCTGATCGAACAGGGCATTCCTCTTTCGCGGGCGTTTGGCGTTGCGGGATTCCCCCGTGAGTTTTTGCCGGTTATCCAGACCGGAGAGAAAACCGGAACGCTTGGACAGGTTCTGAAAAAAGCGGCCAAGAGCCTCAAGCAAATGGCCAAAATGCGCCAGGATCTCAGAAATGCCCTGATTATGCCTGCCATCAATATCATTGTCATGATCCTTTTCGGTTATGTCCTTTTTTTCGATGTGCTACCGAGGTTCCACGCACTTGTGGTCCAGCTCCCCAAACTCCAGCTTTCGGCCTTTGTGTCGGATATTTTTGCTCTCGATACCTTTTTCGTCGATAACATAAAATACTTGATCGGCATGTTTTCGCTTTTCTTGATGATTTTCCTTTATGTGGTATTATTGAGCAGGTTCGGAAAAAGGTTCGTTGTAAAAATTATTAGAAAAATAAAATTTATAGATTCTATTTTCAGGGTGCTCTTGACCTACAAGTTCGTCATCAGTTTCGAGATGCTCATCGGGGCGGGATTTACGAGAAATGACGCTTTGGCGGAGATTGCCCGATCGCTTGGTTCAAAGGATCTTTCGGAAAAGGTTCTCGAGATGAAGAGAAAAATGGAAGATGAGGGAGTTCCCCTGGCTCAGGTTCTTTCGGGATCGGATCTTTTTTCCGGCGGTTTTTCCGACTGGATCGGTATCGCCGCGGATTCCGGAAACCTCCATGATGAGCTGATCAAGATGGAAAGCGTTTATGAAGAGCTTGTGGCCAAGAAGCTCGAAGCGGTGAAGGCGGTCGTGAGCCCGATCATGGTGGTCGCAATGTCGGTGATGGTTCTGTTGGCATTTGCGGCGCTCTATGGGCCCATCTTTGGTATTGTCAACTCCTTCATGGGAGGTGCCTGATCATGAAAAAACCATTGCGGGGACCAAATGACAGTGGTTTCATCAACATGCTTTCCTTGTCGATCTCTCTTCTGATTCTCGCCATCGTTGCATCGGTTGTCGCAGGTAAGGTTTCTTCTGTCGTAATGCTCAAAAACGCCAATATCGATCTCGAGGCGGTTCGCATGATCTCGAATACGGCGAATCTCTACTGGTTGAAAAATGGGCAGCCACCAACCGTTGCCTCTCTTGTGTCAGGGGGGTATTTGCCCACGACGGGAACGGGTGTCTGTGTCTCCTGTCCGGGCGGCGGAACTGTGACCACTCCTGATGGTGTCTCCATTTCTCTGGTTTCGGCCTCTCCCGGCTCCCCATATGACTATCAGCTCCAGCTTGCAGTGCCGGCATCTCTCTCTCCGATGTTCGGTTTTCTGGAACGGAGCCTGCCCCTTTCAACGGCGACTTCTCCCACGACGATCAGTTGGAGCCAACCGGTTCCGCAGGGGAACTTTGTCATGGATCAGCCTCCACCCAACATCACCCAGACGGTGGATCAAAATGGCGCCCCCCTGATCGTTCAGGACATTGCGACCGGGGACACAACGCCGGCCCTGTCGGTGAACGGATTTGGCGCCGCCCAAGCCGCGTCGACCTTCGAGAACAAAACCAACGGGGCGTACGTCGGTGTGGCGGAGGGAACAAACGGACCGGACTCTCTTGGCGGGGATGTCGGTCTCTACTCCCAGGTGAACGACACCTCTGGCGCGGGTTATGCAGGAGGGTTCTGGGACGCCACGGGACAAAGCGCGAATATCCTTTCCATTGGAACACAGGGGGTCTATACACAGATTACCCCCGGACCGGTTTCCCTGTATTCCTATGTGAATGATCCGTCCGGAACCGGTTCCGCCGCCATCTTCAAGGATCAGTCCAGCCAGTCCTATATTGACCTCGCGGAAGGGGCCTCTGGACCTGATGCGCAGTTCTACGGATTTTCCGGAACGGTGGGAATGGCAAGCTATCTGGCAAATCAGGGGTCGTCGGCGGGCGGCGCCGCGGGACTTTTTGTGAACGCTCAAAGCGGATCGCAGGTGACCCTGGCTACGGGAACAACCAATGCGTCCGCGGCGATGGTTGCAACCATTCAGGATCCTGCGGGGACCGGTGTCGTGGGATATTTTTCAGATGTCAATTCAGGATCCTATCTTTCTCTTTTGAGCGGAGCTTCAAACGGAGGTCTGGGCATTGCGACGAATGCTCCGGTTTCTGTGGCCGTTCCCGGAGGATCCTCCCTGTCGCAGGGAAGCGCGGCCCTTTTTTCGAATTCTGCTTTGGGAACGGCCGTTTCGATCGCGGAAGGGGTGCGTGACAGCCAAGGCCAGCCGGTGGGCCTTTCAATCACAGGTGGTGATCTTTTGGGTTCGGGCAATATTCTGATCCAGGGGTGTCTGATCACTGCCGCCGGTGGACGTTATTGTTAGGAAGTCAATCCTTCCTGAAGATCCGGGAAGGGGGATTTTGATAGGCGCGTTTTCCAATTTCTCCAGTTAGGGAGAGGAGTCTGCCATGAAAAGCAATCTGTATAAAGGATCCCTTGCATTGATCAAAGGGATTTTCCTTGGTTTATTGGTCGTTTGGGCTTGTTCCGGCGTATCTCTTGCGGCAAGTTCAAACAGCAATTCATCTTCCGGGTCGACCCCGGCCGATGGTTATTCCAATCCTTCGACCAGCTGCACAAATTCGACGACCTCCTCGACGAATTGTTCCCAGGTACCAACGTCTGAAAGTGGAGGGTTCTCCTCGACCAATACGAATCCCGGTCAGGGGGATGTGAATGCTTCGGAACAAGCCCATCAGGTCGCGAACTGCAATTCCGATGTTCAGGGGAAAGACTGTCAGCAGAGTTCAACGGATACCTCTTCAAGCTCTGGTGGCTCTGCCCCGGTGGTGGGTGGCCCCGCTTCGGCGACTTTAAATCCGACGACGATGGGGAATGGTCGTCAGACCAGGAATTTCATCAAATGAATTTCGAATTTCTGCTCTCGATCCTTCTGGGAGCGGTGATTTCGTCGATTATTGCGGCGGGAAGCTACGGCTGGATTGTGACCGCGAGGCAGATTGCTCTGGTGAAAGAGCTTCGCGGTCTTTCCCG
>DAIEST010000067.1 GCA_027346125.1 Leptospirillum sp.
GTCTTGACTCTATTGTTTTTTTTATGTATAAGGTTAATAAGTTAGTGACTAATAAATAATTGGAGGGGATATGAGTCAGACCCATTTCATCGACACGGATATCGCAATCATCGGAGGGGGGACTGCGGGCTGCTATGCTGCGCTGACCGCCAGACGCCAGGCTCCTGAGCTTGATGTTCTCATTCTGGAGAAGGCTCATATAGATCGATCCGGATGCCTCGCCGGGGGGATGAACGCCATCAATGCCTACATCAATCCCGGCGAGACAGTGGACACGTTTGTCGATTATGTGCGGTTTGATGCCATGGGCGTTCTCCGGGAAGATCTGGTCCGGACCCAGGCCGCCCTGTTTGCGGAGGTGGTCCGGGATCTTGAGCAGATGGGGTTGCCGATCGTCAAGGACGGGAACGGGCAGTACGCTCCCCGGGGCCGATGGAATATCAAGATTCATGGAGAGTCGCTCAAACCCCTTCTGGCGGGAAAGGTCAGGGAATCCGGGGCGTCTGTCCTGAACAGGGTGGTTGTGACCAATCTGCTGATGGATGGGGGACGGGTGGCCGGTGTTGTGGGATTTGGTCTTCGGGACGGAGATTTCTACGTTGTCCGTTCGAAGAAGACGATCGTCGCGACCGGCGGCGCGTCCGGTCTCTACAGGCCGAACAATGAGGGTGCCGCCCGCCATAAGATGTGGTATTCCCCTTTCAACACTGGCGCAGGCTATGCCATCGGGATCCGTGCCGGAGCGGAAATGACCAGTTTCGAGCACCGGTTCATTGCACTCAGGACAAAGGAGACGATCGCGCCGACGGGTACGCTTGCACTGGGTTTCGGATCCCCTCAGGTAAACGCTCTGGGGGAGGAGTTCATGAAGCTCAGGTGGTCCCATATGGGCGGGGAAGGGGCACCGACTCCGATTCGCCTTTATGCCCCCATGCAGGAAATTGCGGAGGGGAGGGGGCCCTGTTACATGGATACCCGCCATCTTTCTCCGGAAAGAGTCCGTTCCCTCAAGGAAGCCTATTTGGACATGTATCCGAATACGGTTCTCTACTGGGGCGCCAACGGGATTGATCCCGCCCGTGAGCCGATCGAGATTTGCGGGACAGAACCATATCTTGTGGGGGGGCACTGTCAGGCCGGTTACTGGGTCGACGTTGACCGCCGGACTTCGCTTCCGAATCTTCTGGCAGCAGGCGATGTCGCGGGAGGGGCTCCCTATAAATTCGTTTCGGGATGCTTTGCGGAAGGCAGGATCGCTGCGGAGACGTCCATCCGGGAAATCCGGGGCGAGCAACCGGAGCTTTCCGTCATTCCGGAGGAAGTCGTGGCAAGTGAACGGGGACGAACGCTGGATCCTCTCGATTTTCCGGGACCGGTTACGCCGGAAGAGATGGAAGAACGTCTCCAGAAAGTGATGGACGAGTATGCCGGTGGTATCCGGACGCAGTATGCGATGAATGAGGCCGCTCTCCGGGTGGCCGAACGCAAGGTTGAAGTCATGCGGTCGGAGCTTCCTGTTCTGGGAGCGTCCGACCTGCACGGATTGATGAATCTTCACGAAGTGGTGGACCGGATTGATGTGGCCCGTGTCCTGATCGCTCATCTTATTGCCCGCCGGGAAACACGCTGGCCGGGTTTTCAGACGCGGCTGGATTTTCCGGAAACACGGGAAGAGTGGCGTCTGTTTGTCAATTCCGTCATGGACCCGTCGACCGGGGAGATCCGGATTGTGCTGAGACCGCTGGACTCCTTTTCTGAGACGGCCGAACATCCGGAGGAGGTGAGTTTTGGGCATTCTCATTGATGAAAATACCTGTCATGGCTGCACCAAATTGCCGGAAGCCCGATGCGTGACGGCCTGTCCGGGGGATCTGATCGGGATCCGCTCCGAAAGCGGAAAGGCGTTCATGCGTGTTCAGCCAGACTGCTGGGATTGCTACGCGTGTGTGAAGATGTGCCCGGTTTCGGCAATTGAAGTGATCCTTCCCTACCCGCTGGCCGGACGGGAAGCGCACCTGATGCCGAAGATGAAACGCGAGTCGATCCGCTGGACGCTGACCGGTCCGGACGGAAATGCCGAGCAGTTTGACTCCCCCACCAGGGTTCCCGAAGAGCTTCTGACCGATTGACGGCTCGGGGAATGAACGAAAAGAAGACTGGTACAGTACTTTAAGGAGATTTTGATGACACTCGCACAGCCGCACGGCGGTACACTGGTTTCAAACGTCATTGCAGAAGGTGAACGCGAATCTTTTCTGAAGGAGTTGTCCCGGGTCCCTTCCCTGACGCTTGATCCCCGCGAACTTTCGGATCTGGTCCTGCTTTCCCAGGGGGCTCTCTCTCCCCTGACCGGATTCATGGACCGGCAAGCCTATCTTTCCGTGATCGAACGGATGCGACTGCCGAACGGCCTTCTGTTTCCGCTTCCGGTCGTGCTGTCCATCCCGGAAAGCCTTTACAGGAAGCTTGAAAAGGGGGATCTTGTTGCGCTCAAGACATCTTCCGGACAGACAGTAGGGGGGTTGTGGGTCAGCGATCTCTTTGAACGACAGATCGCAAAGGAATCGACCGAGGTCTACCGGACCCAGGATCCTGCCCATCCGGGAGTCCATTACCTGTCCGGGATTTCCCCCTATGCGGTGG
>DAIEST010000075.1 GCA_027346125.1 Leptospirillum sp.
GACCGCCATTCCGATCCCGAGACCTATCGGCCACGGTTGTCCCCGGATGATGGTGAAGACGTAGATCCCCGCCACGGCCGTAATGACGAGAAAAAGAAGCTGGGTGATCATGGAGCGGTTCATGCAGCCCTCCCGCCGGAAATCGAATCTTTTTTTTCTCTGATCGGCTCAGGAAAGAGAGAGAGGGACATCGCCAGCATCAAGAGCACGGAAGTGGATCCTCCCCACATCGGATGGGCCACTCCTCCGATCAGGAGGGTGGACAGGGTTCCGAGACACAGCGCCAGGGACGACTGCGGCAATCGACGGACAGACACTCCGGAAATGACGGTTTTCACCCAGACGATCATCCACAGGACGAACGCGATTACGCCCAGAGTCCCATACTCCCCCAGCAGATTGAAGAACAGGTTATGTCCATGGGAGGCATAGTCGGGGAGACGATAGATCGTGTGAATGTTCGGCATATGGAAATTGTCCGGTCCCACCCCCAGGAACGGATGGGCTTTCCACATCCGGACGGCGCCTTCCCACGTGGGGTAGCGGCTCTCGAAAGACCCGTCGGACATGGGATGGACAACGGTCTGGACTTCCCACCTGAGCGTCGGGCTCAAAAGTGTCCCGACGAGAAGACAGAGGAAAAATCCCCCGACAATCGCCAGCGTTCTCCACCATCTCAGGACGACGATCATCACGAAGAGCCCTGCCGGAACGGCGATCAGGAATGTCCTGCTGTGGGTCATGAAAAGGAAGATGGCCAGAACGGGGTAGAGGATCATCAGCATCCTGGCCGGAATCTTCCAGCGGTCTTTCTGGGCATGGAAATAAAACACCATGATCGTCAGAAACGACAGAAACTGGGCGGTCGAGTTTTTGTCGCCGAGGTTCATCATCCCCAGAAAAGCCCGATGTTCGTGCCAGATCCGCCAGAGCCCGACAGACGCCCCTGAAATCGTCCCGGCAAGAAGGATCCAGAGCATCCAGTTCCTGATCTTCCGGGAATCGGGAGCAATGTCCAGAAGGGCGGTGAACAGGATGAGCCCCATCAAGGTTTCAAGATCTCCCCAGGCTCCCCTGAGCCCTTCGAAGGTATTGATGGAATGGAGCCCGGAGGCAAAGGACACCCCGACAAAGAGAAAAACGGGCCATCCCACGGAAAGCAGTCCGGAGAGCACCGGTCCGCTCCGACCGGTTTCCCGGAGCATCAGAAGAGCGAGGAGGAGCCCCCCGACCAAGGAGATTTCCTTGAACGCTTCGGAAAACGGGAGATTGAAGAGACAGACCAGCGAAAACACAAAAACGGATTTTTCAAGGAGGCTGACCGGAACGAGCGGCACTCGGCTCCCGTGAATCTTCCGCTCTTTTTTCAGAGCGGGACTGGCCGGATGCAAAGGGTTCGAAGAGGTAAAAGAGGCCATGAATCATCCAGACAGGGTTGAGAGTGGAATAAACTTGCCTTCACGACCATTCAGGCATTGAAGTATCGGACAAAAACTCTTCCCGCATCATATCCTAACTGAAAAAGCTTATCCAGACAGGAGGTGGATGACATGGAGAATCTCCCTCCGGATATTCCTATATACCAATCGGAAAAAGAGGACTCGATCTGAAGCATGCGATACAGGCCAAGAGAATAAAGCCGGAGTGTCAACGTCAACCAGTTCCCGGATATGGGTCCGTCCCCGGAAGGAAGAGCCAGGGCTCCCGGATATGGGTCCGGAATGCATTGAAAGTCGTGGAATTCGTTGACGTTGACCGATACGGTCGGTATCCCGGGATACCGGGATCGGGCTGCCATGACCGGGAGGATGGAAAGAATCCCGCCATCGACAAAGGACTCTCCGTTTCGAAGAACCGGAGTGAAAAAAGGCGGAAGTGCCGATGAAGCTGTCACCGCAGTTCCGACATTGCCGCTCTCCAGCAGTGCCAATGTTTTTGTCGCCAGGCTGGTTGCCGTTGCGATAAAAGGATATCTCAGGTCCTTGAACGCGGTTTCCGGTCCGATCAAATCATGCAACAACTTCATCGTATTGCCTGAGTCGAAGATTCCCATGCGACTCCACCCGAATCGGAACATCTCCCTTGTTTTCAAGTTCAGGATTCGTTTTTGGACCCTTTCTATGGTACATTCTGGGCTCGCAAAAAGGCTGCCGGCAATTGCGCCCGCACTGGTGCCGACAATCGCCCTGACGGGAAGCTCCGTCTCCTCGAAGGCTTTCAGAAAGCCCAGATGGGCCATCCCGCGGGCAGCCCCCCCGGAAAGGACCAGAACAAATCCGTTTCCGAGCGAAAGGGGAAACTGGCTGCTTTTCAAGCGTCTTCCCTCTTTTCCACCAGGGGACAACCGCTCGAAGACGGAAGATGCGATCCGGCAACACCCCCGGACGTTCGGATCAAATGGGCAAAAGGGCTGGAGAGGGACACCTTGTCCTCTACCGGTCCTTTAATTTTGGGTTTCATGGCTGTCATGACTCACCAGTTGGGATTCCTTTCGTGAATGGCAAGAATTCGTTACAGGATATCATCGAACAGGACAAAAAAACGCTCCTGCACCCGTTCACCCGCATTTCCGAATGGGAAGCCTCCGACCCTCTGGTGATCTCCGGCGGAGAAGGATGCACCCTCTTCGACTCCCGGGGAAATGCCTACCTCGACGGGACATCTTCCCTTTGGGTCAACCTCCTGGGACACAGAAATCAGGGGATTGACGCGGCGATTCGCGCGCAACTCGACCGCATTGCCCATACAACCTTTCTTGGATTGACCCACGAAGAGGGAGTCCTCCTTGCGCAAGAGCTTCTTTCCATTGCGCCGGCGGGGCTCTCCCGCGTGTTCTATTCGGACAACGGGTCGACTGCGGTGGAGATCGCCCTGAAAATGGCCTATCTTCTCCGAAGAAGCGCCGGAAAGCCCCATCGGTTTCTCTCCCTCGAGAGATCCTACCATGGAGACACCCTCGGGGCGGTAGGCGTCGGAGGGATTCCCCGCTTCCACGGAACATTCCTTCCCTTGACCCGAGAGTCCCTGAAAGCGCCTTCTCCTGACTGTTTTCACTGTCCCCTGGGCCTGAAACGGGAAACCTGCTCCATCGACTGCGCGGACGCTGCGATCGCCCTTGTACGACGGCACAGGGACGAGCTTTCCGGGGTCATCCTGGAACCGCGGCTTCAGGCGGCCGGAGGAATGGTCCTCTGGCCGGAGGGATATCTCTCCAGACTTTCGATGGAGATCAAATCCCATGGGATTCCGCTGATCCTTGACGAGGTAGCCACCGGGTTCGGGCGGACCGGTGCCTGTTTCGCCTGTCAGCTGGAAGATGTCACGCCCGACTTTCTGTGCGTCGGGAAAGGACTGACCGGCGGATATCTGCCGCTGGCGGCCACGCTCTTTTCCGAAGAAAGCTATCTGGGACTGAAAAAAGATCCCGGCATTTTCTATCATGGACACAGTTATACCGGAAATCCGCTGGCCGTGGCGGCGGCCCGGGAGACGCTCCGTCAACTAGGAGACACCCCTGTCCTCTCGGAGCTCCCCCAGAAAAGGACCGTTTTCGATTCTTTCCGGGCCGCGCTGGGATGCATCCCGAAAATCGGAAACATCCGATCCATCGGACTTGTCTTCGCTTTCGACGTTTTCATGGACACTGGACACACGATCCCCGCCAAAGACAGCGTCATGTACGGAATCCAGACGGATGCGCAATCCAGGGGACTGATCGTCCGCCCTCTGCTCAACACGCTTTACCTGATTCCCCCCCTGTCCGTCTCCCGGCACGATCTGGAGACCATGTGCGAACGGTTGCTTCAGGCCGTTCGAAATCAGTCCGATATCATGTGATCTGGAATCACGTTTCGGAATGCGCTCAATAATCACCGGACGGAGGACTCCCTTCCCGGAAACGGGTTCTCCGTCCATCGATCTTACGGAAAAGGAAAAAGATGACCTGGATAAAATCCGCACGGATATGGGGAACACTTACAATAATCCTGGGTCTGGCCGCCCAGCTTTTCGTCATCGAACCACAAACGCTCAGAGCACAACCGCATCTGTCTGCCGATTACGCCAATGGAATCCGCTGGGTCGTCGAAATCCGGACAGAACAGTCGGGAAAGCACGTCCAGGCACACAATCTCGTCTATTCGGCAACCCCTACCGCGCTCCGGATCGATCAACCCGACAACAAAGGAGTCAATCTGATCATCTGGAGACTCGATCTGGGGAAAGTCTACGCCATCGATTCCCAAAAACGCACCTACAGGGAGCAGTCCATCCGGGAGCTTCTTTCCTATCAGGGATTTTCCGATCTGATCGGGCAACATGCGGGAAGCAGCCCGGGAGATTCGAAAAGAACACTGAAGACTCCGCTCCGGATCGCCGGATACTCCTGCACTCCGGAAGTCTTTGAGCACAAATTCCGGGGAACGGTTGTCGGGATGATCAACGGGGATCAGGAAACGGTCCTCTGCCAGTCCAGTGAAGTCAAAGGCCTCGATGCGCTCGAATCCTTCAAAAAGAACCTTCTGGCGATGAACAGGAAGGCTCTCCAGCCAAAGATCGAGAACGGGGGATCTTCTCCGGCCTTTTTCCTGTCTCTTTCGAGGGTGACGCATTACAAGACCGGATTCATCATCAAGATCCTCAATGCCATCGGACTTTATGACCTTTCCAAGGTTCCGTCATTCCAGAAGGAAAGCTCGACGGTCCGGACGGTTGCCGCCCAATCCTTCGATCCGACTCTCTTCGCCGTTCCCGCCGATTTCCGGAAACTCGCCAATACTCCCGGTGCTGGAAATGCCCCCTGAGCGAAGAAAATGAGCGAACGGGCCCCGTTCAGGGCCCTTCGTCCGGCTTTTCTGCACAACACCAGTTCTGGCCCTCTGTTCAGGCGCTATCGTCATCGATTTGCGAGGGAATGGTTCAAAAAAAACTTTCCCTCCGGCTTTTATCGTCCGACTTGGAATGAAGAAGAAGGAAAAAAAGCACTGGACCAGATTCTGGACTGGAATCCGGACTGTCTGCTTGTCGGCGGAGGGGACGGCACAGTCCACCACCTGCTCCAGGGGAATCTGCCAGAACACCTTCCGATCAGGATTGTTCCGCTCGGAACGGGGAATGTCCTGGGATACAACCTTTACGCCGGAAAAGGTCTCAGGACGTCACTGACAAAAGACCCTCTTGTTCCGGTCCGGATCTCTCTCGGACAATGGGGGGAACGCTACTTTGTCCTGATGGCCGGAATAGAGTTCGACGGAAGAGCGG
>DAIEST010000088.1 GCA_027346125.1 Leptospirillum sp.
TATGCCATCCCGGTCTGACGGGTCATCCGGATTTACTGTGTTCCGCAGGATTTATTCCCTGACCGGGCCGTTTGTTTTCGAGATGGTTATCTGGGGAATGGCGGTTCTTTTTGCCTTGGCCTTTTCCTTCCAGTTCAGTCAGGAAGCCCATCGTCTCGATACCCGCATCCGGTCTCTCTCCCGTATTTCCAACAATATTACTTCCCTGACCCGTGTCATACAGTTTACGGCTCTCGAGCGGATCCGGCACCCCGGAGTTCTGGACGGGACTGAAAGACAGTCGCTTGAGGGGTTGTTCCGTCATGGGTCCTCTGTCTTTCAGGATGCGCTGAAACGCGCGAAATCGCTTTCTCCCCAGGACAAGAGATTGCTCGACATGATTGAACGTCGTGAAATCCCCATTCACCGCAAACTGCTGGAAGCGACAGGGACCGAAGCGGTCCTGTCTGTCATTTCCAACCTGGTTCCCAGACTGACCTTTCCTTTACTGAATCTCTCCTATGACATCAATGGCGATATCCATATGGCCAGTCTGGCCCGGGAGAAAAAGAACCGGGAGAAACAGAACTGGCTCTTGTCCGGAATGGGAATTCTCGTGTTGTTCTTTTCCCGGATTCTTATGTATTTTCTCGGAAGCCGCCGGAAAGAGGAGGTCTATCTCCGGTGGGCTTTCGAACGGACATCCGATGTGGTGGTTCTTCTGGATCAGGCCGGACGCTTTATTTATGCAAATCCTTCTTTTTCAAAATTATTTTCCTGTTTTTCCAGCGATTTGATCGGGAGAAATATTCATGAACTCGCCTCAGAACACGAGGTATTCCGGATCATGATGGAACAGTGGGGAAATCCCCGGACGAGGGATCATGAGACTTTGCGCCGGGATGTTTCTTTCCGGGGCAATGATGGAGAGTTCCATTGGTATTCTGCGACCCTGACTCCGGTCAGGGATGGGAAGTCGGAAGTCTGGGCCTATGAATGGCGTGCGACAGATTTTACAGTGCAAAAGAAGAACGAAGCCGAGATCGAATCCCAGCGGGAGTGGCTCAGAACCACTCTGGATTCGATTGGGGACGGGGTCATTGCGACGGACAGCAATGGAAAAATCACTTTCATGAACCGGGTGTCGAAGGACCTGATCGGTGTGACGGAAGAAGAATCCGTCGGTCGTCCGATCAATGACGTCTTCCGGGTCGTGCATGAAAAAACCCGGACGCCTCTTCCCATTCCCGTGGAACGCGTATTGATGGATTATACGATCCCCTCTGGGGAAAGCCCGACGGCACTGGTTTTGAAGGATGGTTCCCTCGTGTCGATTTCCGATTCGGCGGCCCCGATCCGGAACCGTCAGGGGGAGATCGTTGGAGCCCTTTTCGTCTTCCAGGAAAATACAGAGCGGAAGCGTGCCCAGGAAGCCTTGTGGAACATGACGTATCACGATCATCTGACAGGTCTTCCGAATGATCTCCTGTTCAGGGAGCGGCTGTCCCTCGCAATTCCCTGTGCACGTGCTTCAGGACGCCAGTTGGCAATTTTTGTGATGGATGTGGACCACTTCAAGAAAATCAACGATACCTTCGGGCACACGAAGGGAAACGAGCTTCTTCAGGCTCTGTCCAATGTTCTGGCCTCCCTGGTCAAGACAGGAAACACCCTGACGCGCCTTGGCGGCGATGAGTTCCTGATCCTTCAGGCGGAATTCGAGGATCTCTCCGAGGTGACAGGACTGGCGAACCGGATTCTCGAGGTCGTCAGAAAACCGGTGTTTGTGGGCGATCACCCCTTCAATCTTTCCGTTTCCGTCGGGATTTCCGTTTTCCCGACCGACGGGGAAACACCGGATGAGCTGATCAAGAATGCCGATGCGGCCATGAACAGCGTGAAAGAACACGGGAGAAACGACTTCCGGTTTTATTCTCTGGCGATGAATGCCAACGCCATCTTTGAGATCCAGATGAAGGACGATCTCGTGAATGCCATCGAGAACGATCAGCTGCTTCTGCACTACCAGCCCAAAGTGGATGGACGGAACGGAAACATGGTCGGAGTGGAGGCTCTGGTCCGATGGGAGACCGACCAGAGGGGATTCATGGTGCCGCAGGATTTCATTTCCATTGCCGAAGAGCATGGGATACTCCCGGTGCTTGGGGAGTGGGTGCTCAGGAAAGCATTGCAGGATGGGCGAAAATGGCAGGAGATGAACAAACCTGTTTCAGTATCGGTCAACGTTTCCATCCGGCAGCTGGTCCAGAAGCATTTTTGCGAGCAGGTTCTGTCGATTCTGGAGGAAACACGGTTCGATCGCCACTATCTTGTCCTTGAGGTTACCGAAACCGTTTTTGCCCGGGAGTTTCCGGAAATCCAGACAAAACTCCGTTTCCTGTCGGATCGGGGGATCCGGATTTCCCTTGATGATTTTGGAACAGGCTATGCATCGCTTTCCTATTTGTCGAGATTTCCCATTCAGGAGATCAAGATCGACAAATCTTTCATCACCCGGATGATGTCGGATCCGAGGGAGGCCGAAATCGTAAAGGCCATTCTTTCTTTCGGAAGGGCTCTGGGGCTATCCATTGTGGCAGAGGGAGTGGAGAAGCTGGAACAGGTCATCTTTCTGCTTCAGAATGACTGCCATCTCATGCAGGGATTCTATTTCAGCCGGGCGCTCCCTTTTGAAGAAATTTCCGCATTCCTTCAGGAGGGTTTCTTCTCGGAGAGGTTGATGGAGAAGTATTGACCGCATTTTTGATCCCACCAGGGTTTCTTTTTCTTCTTTCTCCGAACTCCCCTCTCTCGTATCCATCCGTTCGTCCGGACCGGAGGAACGCCATCTGAGCCTGGATTCCACCGTTCCTTTCCAGGGCACGATTTCTATCCGTCCATCCTCATGTTCCACAAGAGCCGTACAGCTTTCCACCCAATCCCCGTCGTTGTAGTAATCGATGTTGTCGTAGGTATGAATGGCTGCCTTATGGATATGTCCGCATACGACTCCGTCGAGTCCCAGAAGATGAACATCCCGGGCCACCAGCGATTCGAAGCTTTCGATATAGTTGAGAACGGATTTGACGGAATGTTTGACAGTCTGGCTGAGCGACCAGTTCGACTGGATACCGAGCAGATTGAGCGCCCCATGGAGGACTCTGTTGGTTCTCAGGAGAAAATCGTATCCCCTGTCTCCGAGGTGCACAAGAATTGGTGCGTACCGGATCAGTCCGTCAAACTGGTCACCGTGGAGGACCAGCAGATTTTTTCCCGTTCGGGTGGTATGGATCGCCTGGCGGGTCAGAGAGATGTTGCCGAAGGTCAGCTTCTCCATGTCCAGAAATGTTTCCAGGGTTTCGAGGACGGGATCGTGATTCCCCTGGATATAGACGACACGGGTTCCGGCCCGGGCTTTTCTCAGAATCTTCTGGATCACCGTGTTATGGCTGGAAGGCCAGTACCATGAGCGTCTCATTCCCCAGAAATCGATGATATCCCCGACCAGGAAAAGAGTATCGGAATCGTTATGCTTCAGGAATTCCAGAAGGCGTTCCGCCTGGCATCCCCGTGTTCCCAGGTGAATGTCCGAGATCCAGATTGTCCGATAGTTCATTCGTCCCCCTGTGTCATGTCCATCCGGATAAGGGTCTGCGCAATCAGGGTGGCCGAGCGAGGCTGCGCTACCCGCCGGCAGTCGTTGGCCATCCTCTCCAGTCTTTCGGGATCGTTCAGAAGCTCCACGGCCTCCCGATGGACTTGTGCCGGGTCATGAACCCGGATTGCCGCCCCGTTTCGGACAAGATAGTCCGCATTTCGTCTTTCCTGCCCCCCATGGGGGTTCATCAGGATCATCGGCCGGCCCTTGGCCAGGAGTTCGCTCGTCGTAAGCCCGCCCGGTTTTGTGACGACGATGTCGGCAGCATCCATCAGTGCATCCATGTTTTCGACAAAACCCCGAACGGTTACCGGAACGGGAAACCCGACGGAATGGTTCCGGAGTTTTTTTTCAAGATCGGCGTTATATCCGGCTACGACGATGATGGAGCATTGAAAAGAGGTATCCCGGAAGGAAAGGAGTGCCTCGGTCACTGGACCGACGCCGAACCCCCCGGAAAGGATGAGGATGGTGGTATGATCGGGAAGTCCGAGTCGTTTCCTGGCTTCCTTCGGAGGGCGATTCCTGGAGAAAACGGGATTGATGGGGATCCCGGCAACCTGGATCCGTTCGGAGGGGACTCCCTGGCTTTCAAGTTCCGCCGCGGCCTCTTCGTTGGAAATAATGTACCGATCCACGTGGGGGTGGATCCAGAAGCCATGTGGGGTCAGATCGGTCAGGACGGCGACAAGCGGGACATCCGAACCCGATCCGGATTTATAGGCCGCCAGGAGTTCGAGCGGGAGAAAATGGGTGCAGGCGATGACAGATGGGGAAAGCGATTCGAGCGCCTTTAGAAAACCCGGGGCCTGAAGCCTTCCCAGGGACAGGCGCAGCCTGTAGAACAATCGGTTTCCCGGATGGTGGTCCGTCCGGGTGTACAGCGTGTCGAGAAGATCCACGTGACGATTTGCCAGTGCAAGGTACCCTTCCCGATAGAGTCTCCGGAAGGGAGATGCCATGAGATCCAGTGTGTCGATGGGTTCGGGCGAGGGATATCCTTCACGACGGAGCGCAGCTTGAATGGCTTCGGCGGCTTTTTGGTGTCCCTGGCCGGTTGTTGCGTGAAAGAGGGCAATCATTCACTCCTCCGATACGATCTTCCTGTCCTGGACTGTTCGAGAGAGAAAGCTCATAACGCTCTTTTGTGTCCTGGGCCTTCAGGGTGAATGGTGTTTGTGACAGGAAGATCAAGACAGTATCCAGATTCGGAGATTTTCGGCGGGGGGGAATCGATCAAGCGGCTTGTTCCCGGGAATAGCACAGACAGCCGGCCGTCGGGAATCTTCGGTGGTGTTTTCCGGAACGATGCCGGAATATGATCTGGATGAGATCGTTTCTGAAGAATAATGATGGATAGTCTTTCGGCTTCTCTTCTGTTCCTGAGTTTTAACCTGGCAAATGTGCGCGGGCGGATCGGTCTGATCGACACCATATGGAGACGATGGACTGGAAGGAGCTTGACGTCTCGGACCGATAAGGAGGAGGTTCATGAAAATCAGGAAGGGCCTCATTGCTGTCGCGGTACTCGTCCTGTTTTCCGTTCCCGGCCTGTACTATTTCGCGGAATCGAAACCGCAGGGTTCCGTTTCCGGCAATACCGCCCTGGCCGTCGGCAATGTCGTTTCCGTCGCCGGATCGATCTTCAGTTGTCCGTCATTGACAGCGATGGATGCGCTTCACGAGGACTCCGTTTCTCATGACGAGATCGGATTCCGGAATCATTTCGATCTGTACCATTGCCGGGACAGATCGGTCGGGCCGGAAAGATTCCGGATCCTCAAGGTTGCAACCGGAGAGTCAGGCTCCCTGTCTGTGAAGATGCGGACGCTGAAAAGCGGAGCCGACAACTGGTTTCCGTACGATGCCGGGGCATTTTTGAGGCAATCGGATCATTAAGATCCGGAAAATGCGTTTTCTTTTTTCCCGGGAGAGACCCCGGGGAGTCCGGGTTGCCGGAAATCGGAATCCTCCCCCTGATTCGGACATGTCCGGTCTAGAATGCCGGTCGGGTCCGTCCGGAGCGATGCCTATGGATCGCAAGGCGGGGTTGGGCAAGAATGGATTGTCTCTTTCCGGGATTGAGGCGTAAAGTGTTTTGGATGTTGTGGAAGGCCGGTACCGGCAGCCGTATTCTGATTCAGACAGTGGAGCTTCAATAAGGAGTGTCCGGAAAACTGGTCTCATTTCAATATCCGGAAGGCCGGTGATGAAAGACAATCTTCAGGTCCATTCAGATACTGACCGCCTGTTGCGTTTCCAGCGTTTTACGGAAGCCCTTTCCGAGGCAGACCGTCTGATCATGGAGATCCCCGATCCCCAGACCCTTTTTGAGCGTCTGGGAACGATCATGATGGAATCCGCCCAGTCCAAGGCTGTATGGATCGGACTTGTCGATGAGACGACTGGCTGGTTCGACTGGAGAGTCATGACCGGAGTGCCGGAGGATTTGAAGCCGGTCTTCAGGATTTCTGTCGACTCCACCCGCCCGGAAGGGACCGGGATTACCGCCGAAGCGGCACGACAGGGCCGGATGGTGGTATGGAACGATTATCTGAACACGATCGAGCACCCCCTCTGGAAGCAGATCCTGACCGACTGCGGCTTTCATTCCGTCGTTGCGGTTCCGTTCCGGGCCGTCAGCGGCCGGGGGATCTTTGCCCTTTCGGGAGATCGGGCCGGATTTTTTGATTCGGAGCTTGCGAACCTGATCGGGAGGTTTGCCGACAACATCACCTTTGCCCTGGCCAACTGGGAGCGCGAACGCCACCGTCAGGCAAATGAAGACCAGATCCGCCGATTGCAGCATTTTACCCGTTCCCTGGCCGAGATCAGTGCCCTCATCATGCGTCTTCCCGATCCCGACACGCTGTTTCGTTCGATCTGCCAGATTGTCGTGAATTCCGGTCAGGCGCGTACGGCAGTTGTCGGAGAGCTTGACAGACAGTCCGGATGGGTCCGGTGGGGGTGGAGCGAGAACTCTCCGGAAGGATGGATGGACAAGCTTCATGTCCACGTGGATCCGTCGCGTCCCGAAGGAAGAACGATGACGGCCGAGGCTCTTCGATCGGGAAAAATCGCCGTGGAGAACGACTACCTGGCTTCGTTGAAAGAGGGGCCCTGGAAATCCTTTATCGAAAAAGTTGATATCAGGGCGGTGGCAGTTGTGCCCTTCAGGTTCAAGGGATCGGTCATCGGGATCGTGGGCGTGGCGGGCTCCCGGGCCGGTTTTTTTGACGGAGAACTGCTGGAGCTTCTGGATCAGCTTGGGAACAATATCACCTTTGCCCTCGAAAACTTCGATCGGGAAGGTGCCCGGAGAAGAGACGAGGAACAGGTTCTCACCCTTCAGCGGTTTACCCAGGCATTGGCGGAGATCAACGCTCTTCTCATGACGATTCCGGACTCCGGGGTCCTGTTCGAAAGAGTCTGCCGGATTGTCGTGGAGGCGGGAAAGGCACGTGCGGCCTGGATCGGTGTTGTCGGAATGCAGGGCACATGGGTCGAATGGATGTCTGCCTACGGAACGCCCAAATCCTTCTTTGAAAATGCGCGGATTTCGATCGACCCCGAATCTCCTGACGGGCAGTATCTGACCTCTGAAGCGCTGAGAACGGGTTCTCCCCAGATTGCCGACGACTACAGCCAGACTCCGGGGGGACAGAGATTTTCCTTTCTGGTCCGGGAATGCGAGCTGGAATCGCTTTGCAGCGTCCCTTTCAAGATTCTGGGAAAAACAAGAGGCGTTCTTGTTGTCGCCGCAACCCGGAAAAATTTCTTTGGAGAACAGCTGGTAACCCTTCTCACGCAGCTTTCGGCCAACATCTCCTTTGGGCTCGATAACTGGGAACGGGAACGGATCCGTCAATCCAGGGAAAAGGAAATCGAATATCTGTCGGCGACGGACGATCTGACGGGACTCCCCAACCGCAGGCATTTCTGGGAGACTGTCCGATCCGTTCTGGGGGAAGCCTGTGAAAAAAAGACCGGCGCCGCTGTTGCCGTCCTGGACCTGGACGGCTTCAAGGAAATCAATGACCGGATGGGGCATTTGGCGGGGGACAGGCTTTTGCGGGAAATCAGTCAGGGCCTCAAGGATGCTTTGGGGAGCAATGACACGCTTGCACGGGTGGGAGGAGACGAGTTCGGCATCATTCTCGTCGAATACGGGGATCGGGAGAATCTTTCGAAAATCCTGGATCGACTGATTCTGGCCTGTGGGACTCCCATTGAAATCAGGGGTGTTCCGGTCAGGGTTTCCGGCAGCATCGGCGTTGCCCTCTTTCCGGATCATGCGGACTCTCCGGAAGAGCTTTTCCGCCTTGCCGATCTGTCTTTATACCAGGTCAAGGACAAGGGGAGGGCTGGTTGGCAGATCATGGCGAACAAATGATCGGAAGGAAATGGATCTGTCCGGGACCGGGAAGATTTTGCTCCCCCCCGGGAGCGGGAATTCAGGAGGTTGTCCTGTCAGGATCGATGAATGATCGGCGCATGGTCTTTTTTCTTTTTCTTGTTCTGTCGATAATCCTGAACGGGTGCGGAATGCGTGCGGGGGGCCCGAAGGATGCATCGATAGAAGACGTGGCCCGGAAAAGCGGCTCAGCGCTGATTCGGGGCCTCAAGGGATGTTCTCCGGAGAAGAATCATCCGGTTGTCGAGGTGGGAGAGGTCGGCGGGAGTTTTTCCGTTCTCGAGAGGCGGGATTTTCCTGGAGAAAGTACTTCCTCCAGGGATGCCATCTATCTCTTCCGGGAATATCTGATCGATGACCTGGTGAATTCCCACGCCGTCCGGTATGTCACGGCGTCGGAGGTGAAGCGCTTCGAGCTGTCCCGTGAGCGTCTTTTTCAGCTCAGGCATGACAGAATGTCCTCGATCCATGCTCCGGGAAGGTTGATCGGGGCCGATTATGGTGTCGTGGCCCATTTCATCCGGATCCGGAACCGATGGATTTCCGCACACCTGGAAGCCATCGACCTGTCCTCCAATCTTGTATGCTGGGCCCGGACAGAACTCATCCACTACTGAGAGTGTTTCGCCAGCGAAAGAAAGCAGTCCGGATCCTCCCGGTGTGATCGATCGGGAAGAAAGAGCATTCGGGGGAGTCCATTGCCCCCTTTTTCCGTTTGCCCTGATGGATGCGGAGATGTCGGAGAAATTCCGGGGTCGGGAGAGAGCCCGGAAAAAAGTCCGTAACAAGCGGAGGACGAACGTGAAACAGATCCTGGTTGTCGAAGATGATCCGGTGATCGGCAGAACATTGACGATGAGCCTTCCTTACCGCGGATATCAGGTCCATGTGGCGGGGACGATTCGGGAGGGCCGGCGCCAGTTTGAGTCCGGCAGTTTCGATCTGGTTCTTCTGGATGTCCAGCTTCCCGACGGGACGGGGTTCGACCTTTGTCAGGGGATCCGTGCGCGCGACGAATGGATCCCGATTCTCATGGTGACGGCCAGGACGGATGAGCCATCGGCGGTGATGGCTCTTTCCATCGGGGCCGACGATTATATCCGAAAGCCGTTCGGCCTGGATGAACTCACGGCCCGGATGGACCGTCTGACGAACCGGAAATCCGGACGGAAGGATCTTTTGCATTACCGGTCTATCCAGATCGACCGCTCAAAAAGAATGGTCTGGGTGGAAGAGAAGGAGGTCCCGTTGGGAAAGAGGGAGTTCGAGATCTTGTCCATCCTGGTCCGCCGGGGCGGAGAAGTGGTGACCAGGGAAGAGATTCTCGATGCCCTGTCCGATCAGGCGGACATGTTTGACCGAACGATTGATTCCCACTTGAGCCATCTTCGGAAAAAGATCCGGGAAATTGCCGGAAGCACGATCCAGATCGTTCCGGTCTATGGTGTCGGATACCGTCTCGAGGCTCAGAAAGGCCCATCGTGAACCGGAAGCTCCTTCTCCAGCTCATTTCGATCAGCATCACGGTGTCTTTTATCCTGGGGGCAATCATCATCACCAGCATCCGGACCCTGAACGAGGAAGGAGAGGGGCCGCTGCAAAATCCGGCGCTCGAATTCCTGGCCCGTGTCGTGGAACGGGGTGGAGCATACCAGACGTCTCTCCAGATTTTCGAAACGATGCGGGTCGAGCTCGGGATGAGCACCATGCCGATCTGGATCGTGGGCGAGAATGGAGAAATTTTTGCGGAAACCCCGCCGTTCGGAGCCCTTCCGGTCGAATGGGACAGCCTGACCAAGCCCCGGAGAATCCATGGCATTGTCGCCCACTATCGCCCTTTCCGGCTGACTCCGGACTATATGATCATCAAGCTGCACTCGCTCATTCCCGCTTATCTTCTGATCAAGATTCCCAATTCCGGAGCAGTTCAGCGTACGCTGCTGGGGCAAGCCGTCTTTCTGGTTGCGACCATGACTTTGTCCGCCTTTGCGGGATTGATGATCACCTTCGTTTACCTGAGACAGAAGTCGATTCAGGCCAAGGAAGTCCTGGGCCGCCTTGAAAAAGGGGATTTGAAAGCCCGGTTTCCGATCACCCGTCTCGACGAAGTCGGCAGTCTGATGACCGATTTCAACCGGATGGCCACTGCGATCGAGCATCTGGTGTCCAGGGTGGAAGAGACAGAGCAGTCCCGGCAGGCGCTTCTCCAGGAGCTGGGACACGATCTTCGGACACCCATGACCAGTCTCCGGACGGCGGTGGATACGCTGGCCTCCCATGGCGAAGACATGTCGCACAGGGAGCGGGACCAGTTTGTCCGGATCATTCAGGCGGAAAGCCATTATTTTCTGAGGATGATCGAGGATCTGTTCTTCATCGCGGAAGTGGGGGATCCCAAATACCGGAAGACGGCGGAAGAGGTTGAACTCAATCGGTTGATTTCCTCCGAGGTTTTTCAGGGGAAGGACCGGAATTCCGAGGGCGCTTCTCCTGTCGCATGGGAGTTTGTGACCGATGGAAAACCTCTCAGGGTGATCGGGGATCCCATTCTTCTGAAGAGGCTGTTCCGGAATGCCCTTCAGAACGCCGGACGGTTTGCCCGTTCCCGGGTGCTGATCACGCTGGAATCTGTCAGGCAGGCAGATGGTCTGTCCCTGGCCCGCATTCGTATCCAGGATGATGGTCCGGGGATCAGTCCGGCAGAAGCCATTCTTTTTGGAAAGCGGCGGACAAGACGATTCCCGACCGAGGAAGGGATCTCGGATTCCGAGATTTCTCTTGGCCTGGGTTCGGTCAT
>DAIEST010000098.1 GCA_027346125.1 Leptospirillum sp.
GACGGCTCCGGTTGAGATCACCGTACTGAACGGGACTCATTCTGCCGGGATGGATGGCGCAACTGGGCTCTTTGAAGTTCAGGTGGGGTCTTTTTCATCTTATCAGGAGGCACGGACTTACCTGCGCCGACTCAGTCATTATCCGGAGGCACATATTGTCAAGTCCGAATATTCCCATGGTTCGGTATACCGGGTTCGGATCGGGAAATTCGAATCGTTATCTGTAGCTCAGGAGTACTCCCGTACCATCAAGTCCAGACTTGGAGAAGCTTTTGTTGTAAGACAATAATCGATCGTGAGATCGTGTTCATTCATTAGTTGACCAGGATTAAGGAGAATAAAGTGAATCAGGCAGATGTCCAGGTGAAAATTGAAAAACTTCAAAAACGTACGGAAACTCTGAAGGGGAAACGGGCACAGTTGAAAAGCGAATCGGGTTCAGAAGCTGAGAGCACTGAAAAAGGGTTGAAGAGGGTTAAAAAAGCCCTGCGTCGTGGCTATCAGAAAAAAAGCCGTCTCTCAAAGATGCTTGCCCCCAAAACGGAAGGCAAGACAGGAGAGGCTTGATTCATGTCGGCTTGGGAGTACCGCGTTTTTGGTGTCAGCAGAGAACAGGTTGAGAATCAATTGAACTTCATCGGTGAAGATGGCTGGGAACTTGTCCAGATCATCGTGATGAACAGTCCGGATGTCCCGTATCAGTGCATCTTCAAGCGAAAACAGGATGACCCTCTGCCATAGGGATGTTTCCTATGACCCGGCAATCGCTTTTCGGATGAAGCGGTCTGCTTCGTTAAGCGTGCGGGGGGCGTTCTGGTCCATTTTCTTTACCTGCTCGAGCGATTGGGTCAGAAGAGTTCTGGCCTGATCGATATTGGCCGAGGAAAGGCCGTGATTGGATGCACTTTTCAGACTGTCGAGCGCTGAATGAATGGCGGAGTTGGCCTGTCCAAAGTTTTGATCAAGAATGTCTCTCACTGCGTCCTCGACCGATGTTTCTGCCATGTGCAGGTTCAGGGATGCCTGGACAGTCTGCAGGGATTTGATCGCCTCGGACTTTTCCTTTTTCAACTGGGATTGCATGGAAGTCATCTGGTTCTGTAGCTGTTCCATTTGTCTTGTGTTCCTTCCTGTTTCCATTAACATGTAGCCGATGCCCATGACACAAACGATCAAGATAACAAGCAGGGCTTTCATGGATATCCCTTCTGGCAGGAGTGTTCTCTGTACGAGGATGGTTACTCTTTTAAAACTTAGCAATGATACCCAATATGCCGGAGGTTTTCCAAATGGCCAAGAACCGACTTGACAGTAGTCCATCCTTTTTTCTGAAAGAAGGAATGGAAGCTCAAGCGCTGAAGAGGGATGTCGTCCTTGAAGAGAGGACGGTCAGTTTTGTGAGCCTTGGCTGTCCCAAGAATCTTGTGGATACCGAGTCGATGATCCGGTCCCTTGAAGAACAAGGATTCCGTGTCGTTCCCGAGACCGAGGAGGCGGAGGTTATCGTTGTCAACACCTGCAGCTTTGTGACGGATGCCCGCCGCGAATCGGTCGATACACTTCTCGAAATGTCGAGACTCAAAGAAGAGGGGAAGGCAAAGCTTCTGATCGGAACGGGATGTCTGGTTTCCAGGTATCAGGATCAGCTTCCAGAATTACTCCCCGAGGTAGACCTGCTCCTTTCTCCCTCGGAAGAGCATTCCATCGGGGATCGCCTGTCGTCCTGGGGGAGCCCGACCCAGTCCGGTTCACCTGCCTTGATTGATCCGCGAGCGATACCTTTTCGCAAAAAGAGGCTGACGCCACCTCATCGTGCGTATCTTAAGATTTCGGAAGGCTGTGACCATACTTGTACGTTCTGTGCGATTCCTCTCTCGAGAGGACTTCAGGTCAGCAGGACAAAAGAAAGTCTTCTGGATGAAGTCCGAATGTTGGGAGATGAGGGTGTTCAGGAAATTACCCTGATTGCCCAGGACTTGACCCGATACGGAAGCGATATGGGTGAAATTGAGGGGCTGTCCCGCCTTCTTGAAGAGATTGACCGGATCAAGAAGGTTCCCTGGGTACGTCTTCTTTATGCCTATCCAACCCAGGTTTCGGACAGGTTGCTGAAGGTGATGCGGGACGCCGAGACGATTGTAAAATACCTGGATATTCCCTTTCAGCATGTGAGTGGTACTGTTCTTAAAAGGATGAATCGCCCGGGGAACAAGGATTCGACCATGCGATTGATCGATCGTATCCGAAACGCGATCCCTGATATTGCCCTTCGAACTACTTTCATCGTGGGGTTTCCGGGGGAAACGGACAGCGAGTTTGATGAACTGGAGTCGTTTGTTCGGTGGTCCAGACTGGACCATGTTGGAGTTTTTCCTTTCTCCCGGGAAGAAGGGACTCCTTCTTTCGATATGGATGGGCAGGTTTCTGCGAGAGAGAAAACCAGGAGACGCAAGGCATTGATGCGTATTCAGAAGGAAATTTCCCTGGAAAGGAATCTGGCATGGGTTGGCAAGGTTCTTCCGGTGCTGATCGAAGGACCGTCTGAACAGTCTCCTCTCATTCTTTCTGGCAGAACACCAGCAATGGCGCCGGACGGGATTGACGGAGAAGTTCTTGTTTTAAGCGGACAGGCTGCTCCTGGAGAGATTGTGCCTTGCAAGGT
>DAIEST010000100.1 GCA_027346125.1 Leptospirillum sp.
CGGTTCCTCCGACATCCATTTTCCGAGATTTCTCCGCTCGTCCCCGGCTTCATCCTTCAGTACAAAGCGGAGCGAGATCCCGCGTTTCCCGATAAACACGCCCGAATGGGCATAGGCCTTGTACCCCCTTCTGTTCGGGCCAAGGGCAAGCCATGTCTCGGGGGGAGGATTGACCCGTCTTCTCATGTGGCTCGCCACATGAGGGAAATAGGACCTCGGCCCTTCCCCGCCGAGAAGGAATGAAAGACGATCCGCAAGACGCACAAGAGACGGACGGACCTCTCCCCGGATACGGACCATCCGCTCGGCAAATCCGTCGATGTCGAAGATCGACGCCCATTCCGGCATCAGATAGTCGGACACCGCTTCCTTCGATTTCAGGGACATTTCGAGACTCCTCATCGAGAAACAGACGACACATTCTTAAAGCAGGGCAGCCCCAAGCATCCCCTGCAACCTTCCATACTTGCTTCTAATGTATGAGAATCCCCGCTTCCTGTCCATCCGGGGAAGGAACCGCCAATTCTCCCGGGGCTGTCCGGACAGAGAAAAGAGCATCCCCCAAATCCCTTCCCCATCTGAGACCACTCTGATTTTGCCCCGGCAATCATGATACAATTTATCCGGTAATTCTCCCGGGGAGGGTCCGGGAGAATGCAAAACCGAGACAAAAGGAGTGTTCGTTGAGTGAGTCCCATGAATCCTGTGCCGAGTATTACCATGAAGACACAAAATACGACCGAAAGACCATTCACCGGTTCCAGTCACTGGATTTTTCCTCAAAACCGGCACCGTTCAAGGACTACCAGACAGACAATCCCATCAGTCTGATCCCGTTCCTTCCGTTCAACTATATTCCGTTCACCCGGACGCCTCTTCCCGAACCACCTCCGCAGCCCAGCCATCCGTGGGGACTGTCAGAGCTTTCCCAGCTCCTTTTCTTCTCTTACGGGGTGACCGCCATCATCGACTCCCCCCGGACCGAGCAGACATTCCTCAGGGCAGCGCCTTCCGCCGGAGGACTCTATCCCGCCGAGATCTATCTTGCCACGAGAGACCTGCCGTTCATTCCGGACGGGATCTTCCACTACAGTGGCAAGGAACACACGCTGGCGACTCTCTACGAGGGAAATTTCTGGGAACGTCTTTCCGCCTATCTCTTCCATCATCCTTCCCTGGAAGACTCGCAGATGGTTCTTCTCCTGTCGGGATACTTCGACCGTTCGGCATGGCGCTACGGGGAACGGGGATACCGGAGAATCCTTCTGGATACGGGACACCTTCTCGGAAATCTCGTTCTCATGTCCCATCAAACGGGGTTCGTTCCGTTCACGCTTTCCGGATTCAATGACCAGGCACTGAACTCCTTCCTCTTTCTCGGCGACCAGAAGGAAGTGGTTCTCGTCGCCATTCCCCTCGTCAGGAACCAGAACGTGTCGGAAGGAAGCCTCTCTCTCCCGTTCTATCCATCGCCGGTCAAATTCCCCTACTTCCCCCCCGAAAAACCGGAAACGGGGGATATCTTCAGGGATCTTCACCGGTTCTCCTCGCTCGGAACGGAACCCCCTCCGGTCCTTCTTCCGAGAAAAACCCAGTCCGATCAGTACGGATCCGGAGAAAGCCGATTCACTCCCCAATCGGAGCCGATCTTTCTGGACGCGGACACACTGGACTTCGAAAGCCACATTCCCAGAGTGCTCCTGACCAGGCGGTCTGCCCGGCAATTCTCCGGCGATCCGATCGATTTCAACCAGTTGTCCGGTATCCTGTCCTTCGCATACCGGGAAATCGATATGCAGGATTCCCAGCAGTCCCTGCCGGTCCGGCATTTTTTCCAGCCGGACCTCTTCCGCTCCTATCTGGTTGTCAATGCCGTCAACGACCTCGACTCCGGGATCTATCTCTACGATCCCAGGCCCGGAACCCTCACGCTCATCAAGATGGGGCATTTCTCGGAAATCACCTACGAGTGCGCCCTCTCGCAGGATCTCGGCAGGGATGCGGCAGCCGTTCTCATCCAGGCTGCGGATCTCGAGGGACTTGTCACCCAATACGGGGATCGCGTCTATCGGACATTGCACATGGATGCAGGACAGATCGGGGAACGGATTAACCTGGCGGCCGTCCACCTTGGGCTTGGCTCCAGCGGCATCGGAGGGTTCTATGATGACGAAGTCGCGGATCTCCTGGGACTTCCGAACTCCATGGCGATCCTCTATCTCACCACCATCGGGGCAATCCCTTCCTGAGATGAGGCGGCATTTGTCCTCCCTGCAGGAGGTAGAATGCCCGTAGCGAAACTCTGGTCCGTCGCGGAGACCCGAAGACTCCGAACCGTCCTCACCATCCTGGCGAAATACGGATTTGCGGACGTGGTAGGTTTTTTGCGTCTGGATCCGCTGGTCTCCCTCGGTCGGAAGCTCACCCGCACATCCATCCCGCATGGGCTGTCCCGGCCCGTACGCCTCCGGATGGCTCTCGAAGAACTCGGTCCCGCCGCCATCAAGCTCGGGCAGGTCCTCTCGAGCCGGGCGGATCTCTTCTCCCCGGATTTTCTCGAAGAATTCCAGCGTCTTCAGGACAAGCTTCCCCAAGTCCCGTTCGACGAGATCCGGACGGCGATCGAGTCATCCTTCAATCGCCCGCTGGAGGAGATTTTCCCTGACTTCAATCCCGCCCCGGTCGCACAGGCTTCCATCGCACAGGTCCACCGGGCGAAGCTGATGACGGGAGAGGATGTCGCCGTCAAGGTCCGGAGACCCCGGATCGAACAGCAGATCGATCCGGACCTGCGGATTCTTTCCTTCCTGGCCGACCTTGTCGAACGCCATATCGACGAGCTGAAATATCTTCGACCAAAATCGCTGACCCGCCAATACATCCGGACACTCCGGAAAGAGCTCGATTTCTCGCACGAAGCCCGGAATCTCGAACGTGCCAGGAAGAATTTCGCGGGGGACCCCACGATCGTCATCCCGAAGCTGTACCCGGAGTGGACATCGGAAAACATCCTGGTCATGGAGTATCTCGACGGGGTCAGCATCCGGGAAACCGGCTCCTTTGAGAAAATGGGAACCTGCTCTTCCGAAGTCGCCCGGCTCGGGGCCAGAAGCATCCTGACGCAGGTTTTCATTCACGGATTCTTTCAGGGGGATCCTCATCCGGGAAATATCCTCGTGCTGCCCGACCACCGGATCGGGATTCTGGACTATGGCATGTTCGGCGCACTCTCCCCGGAACGCAGGGATCTTCTGGGGGATCTTCTCGTGGCACTGGTGGAAAAGGACATTCCCTTCATGATCCGCACTCTGGAACGGATGAGAGCCCTTCCCGAGGAATTCAACGAGGAAGAGCTCTCGGCGGATATCTCCGCATTCCTGGAAGAATTCACGAACCGTCCCCTGAAAGAAATCCAGCTCGACGCACTCTCCGCGGAACTCTTCGACCTCGTCCGGACGCACAGGCTGACACTCCCCCCGGACCTTTCCCTTCTGTTCAGGGCTCTTGTCATCATGGACGGAATCGGCCGAAGCCTGGACCCTTCCTTCAACATGGTGGAGGAAAGCCGTCCCTTTGTCCGGAAACTGATACGAAAACGGTTCGAACCGGAATCCATGTTCAGAAATATCCGATCGACAGCCATGATCTTTTTCCGGACGCTTTCCCACATTCCGGCCGAAGCCGAAAAACTCCTGACGCGGGTTCGGGACGGACGGATTCGCGTGGACTTCAACCTCAAGCACCTCGAGGACCTGATCGGAGAAATGGACCGGACAGGAAACAGGCTGTCGGTTTCCATCCTGGTCGGCTCCCTGACCATCGGGTCCGCACTGATTTTCGCATCTCCCAACGGGCCCAGGTTTTTCGGACTGTCCACCATTGGCCTCATGGGCTTCTTCGTGGCGGGATTCCTGGGATTCGGCCTCATCGTCGCCATTCTTCGTTCCAGACGGTTCTAGTCCGGCTCTCCCGAAATATTGAATGGAGAGTCCCAAGCTTTAAATTGAGTTGAGGTCCGGCATTGCGCGTCGCATGAATCCATCGAAAAGAGGCACTGTGAACGCCATGTCCCCATGAGAAGGACTATAGGCCATTCCTTTTCTGATAAGACTCGCTCTCACTGGCCCCAAAGTGGTGATTTTGGTGTCCAGGATATCAGCAATTTCCCCAGTCCTGTGCGGGCCAGAACCAAGCTCCGCCATAGCACGCAAGTACCGTTTCTCCTTTGGTGTAAGGCGATCAAAACGGACCCGAAAGAAGTTCTCGTCAAGCCGACGCGCTACCATATTTGTAGTTTCCTGTACATGCTGAAGAGTAATAGGCGAAACCGGGGCATAGTTCCATGACTGGTACCCCCATTCCTGGAGAAAGTAAGGATACCCCTTTGTCATCCGGAAAATATCCCGCAAAGCGGATGAATCAATCGTTTCACCTGCTGCCTCAATCGGGTCCCGAATGGCTTTTGTAGCGTCTGCTTCATTAAGGGGCCCTACGTCGGGAAAATTGAACAGGCGCTCGGCATAAGACTTCGACTCCCCAGCCAGTCCTGGAAGAACAGGCAACCCTGCCCCGACCAGCACAAGAGGCAATCGTTTTTGCTGCATCTTGTGCATTCCCATGATCAAAGCACCCAGTTCGTATGGCTTGAGATACTGAATCTCGTCAATAAAGATCGCTACCACCGTTTTGCGTTCTTCCGCCGCTTCGGCAACAATTTCGAGAAGATTGGGCAAGTCGATTTCCAGATCACCACTGTCGGCAATACCATGTTCCGCTTCTATGTCATCAACACCAAACTCCACCTCCCCTATTTTGACCTTGACGCCAGCCATGAAACCTTTGAGCACAGAAATTCCCCGGCGAACCTTGTCACTTGCACCGGCAACAGTGTCGAGTTCAAAAAGCAGACGACGCAAATGGGGAGCCAGAAGGTTGGCCAGTGACTTGCCTTCATGGGCTTCGATCAAAATAGTGCGGAACCCTTCATTTCGTGCCATGCGTTCCATCTCGATAAGCAGAACGGTTTTTCCAACGCCACGAAGTCCGGTCAGGAGAAGGCTTTTCTCAGGAAGTCCAAGTAGCGCACGGCCAAAAAGCACATGTGCCTGTTCCAGAATTTCATCCCGTCCCGCCAACTCCGGCGGGGGTGAACCCGCTCCAGGAGAAAATGGGTTTCGTATCCTGTTCATGGAAACTCCACGTTCATAGCAATTTATCTCAAATTATAATGTAGTATAAGGCAGTATACTCGATACAAGTTATAATAATAAATAAATTAGCATAAACATTTGGATCAATCTTCCTCTGCCAGTGACGGCTCCCCGGCATGAAGGCCGGATCTTCCAGCGGAATCGTTCCCGACCACCCCAAAGCCGCCTGAAGGATTACGGGTGTCGCTTGGGTCACCGGGATCGGAATCCTTCCAAATAGCCCGAGGGAAATACCGCTGTTCCAGTGATGACCTTTTGGAGTCTGAAAGTGGTTGATCGATCCGGGAGACTGATCTGCAAGTTCGATCTCCAGGACTTTCTGCGGATCGCCTTCTGGGACTGGAAGCTTTCCGGCAACGGGCAAATCGGAAATTGAGAACAATCAACGCCCAGAAGGTCGATTCGCACAAGAGCTTCCACGATGAACCCAATCGCTGAAATCGAACAGGTGGAGAAATGGCACATGGATGACTGCAGAGGCACTGTTCCGGGAAACCGCCGGATATCTGTCTGCCCCCAGGCCTCACGGGCTTCTTCGTGGCGGGATTCCTGGGATTCTGCCTCATCGTCGCCATTCTTCGTTCCAGACGGTTCTAGTCCGGTCCTTCCCTGAACGCCCCCCGTTCCCGAAGACTGACCCAGGCATGATCCCCCAGAACGACATGATCCAGCACACGAATACCCAGGAGGTCCCCGCACTCCTTCAGCCTGACCGTCAGCGCCCAATCGTCCGAAGAAGGTTCCGGATCCCCTGAAGGATGGTTGTGGACAAACAGGACCGCGGCCGCAGAATCGCGCACCGCCGGGACAAAGGCTTCCCTCGGGTGAACCAGTGTCATCGTGAGGGATCCTTCCGACACCCGGACGGCATTCTGGAGACGATGGCGCTGATCCAGAAGAATGGCCCAGAACGATTCCCGTCTCTCGTCCCGAAGACGGGCACCCAGAAGATCGTAGACATCTTTCGCGGAACGGACGAATGGCCGGTCGGCCCGGGCCTGACCGGCCACGCGCCTTCCCAGTTCCAGCGCAGCCTGAATCTGGCTGGCCTTGGCAAGCCCCATTCCGGGCAAGCCGGAAAGCTCCGGGAACGCCACTCTTGCAATTCCTCCGAGCCCCCCGTACTTCGCCAGCAGACGCTGGCCCTGGGACACTGCCGATTCTCCCCGGCTTCCCACCCGAAGCAGAATTCCCAGAAGCTCCGCATCATTCAGTGCGGAAGCGCCCTGATCCCGGAGACGTTCCCGGGGACGATCCCGCTCATTCCATTCCGACACCCTGAAGTGTCGAACTCCTTCTCCATCTCCCACCATCACTCCCACAGGTTGACGATTCTGCATCATGACCTTGACCGCCACAGAAACGGCTGGGAGTTTAGAACAGAGCGACACTCGAGAACCAGACGTCAGATCGGGCATTGCGAAGCGGAGAAAGTGACAGAAAACATGATGGATCGAGAGGATACGGTGATCAGGATGGAGGGATCAGACATCAAGATCCGCGATTGCGTTCCTGGCATCCTCTGCTTCCCGGAGAAATCGGATTTCTGCGGGATTCAAAACAAAGTCATTCCTTCACAATCTTTAGCGCATTCCTTTTACTTTCGCTGAAAACCTCCCTGCCCTTTGAGAATATTTTCAGATCAAATCCAAGTACACCAGGCTCCAGAAGCAAACTCGCTGCCTTAATGGTGATGCTAAAAATGGTTTGACTGGGATCCACTTTGATTGGCCCCTCGACCAACGGGAATTCTTTTTTGTTCAATATATACCTGAACTTGAATCCATCTGGTGGAGGATCTGGTTGAAGCCCGTCCCGATCAAGTTCAAACCTTAGAAAAAATGACAGGTTGATGGGAGGCAGTTGTCCCGTCGTTGCAGCAGCCGTTCCAGGGGGAACCTTAAACACGATCCGGTCGCCGTAGACCCCCATAAGAGAGAGTTTGTTAAGCTGTTCGAAGCGAATATCATCACAGAAGATTTGATCGATCATTTTCATCTTACGAACCAGTCACTGCTAAACAAGTGTTGGCAGAGCCCGACTCTCCAACCGAAAAAATCGGCTGCTCGGAATCGGACGGGACGCTTTTCATTCCCTGAGTCGAAAATGTCACAACAGTCGAATTATCTCCATGTTTCACATCAACCGCTACAGCAGAACCGAGTTTCGCCTCAACAAACGCTCCGAACGTCTTATACGCCTCTCGGATGACAACTTGATTGGCAAAATCCGGGTCAAATCTGTTCTCTGCAATCTCAGTCATCCAGGGACAGGCCACAATGATTCGAAGGAAAGCAAGCGACGTTCTGGAAAAGTCTCCCGACTTCCAACGAGTCAACGTTCTGGCTGGCAATTCGAATACTCTTTCGATATAAGCCATCGTTATATGCATCTCGCTCAACCCTTCAATATAGTTTCTGAGCGCCGATTCCTGGGCATGTCTTTCAGCTACTTCCAGATTCTTGTCCGTTTCTCCCGTAAAGTCCCCGGATTCGCCACAACTGCTGCACTCATACATCACTTCCTTGAACTGGAACTGAGGGCCAAACGTAAGCTGTTCTGTCCGGATCTCCTCATTTTTCTTCAAGCTGGTGGCCCCACATGCAGGACAATGAACCGATTCCCTGATCATTTTCCCCCATCCTCCTTCGCTTGATTCATGCGTTCTCCAAGTTCCCGAAATGGCAGGACCCTGGAATCAGGCTCTTCATTCCTCTTAAAGGATTTAATGATCCACTTATCTGTTGCAGGCTGATAAAAAATGCGAGATATCCATGAATCTGAAGCCCTGAATAAAAACCATATGCATCCACCATGATCGGTGACGATGGCCGCGGGTTATTTTCCCAAGGTTTGCAATTAATAAAACAAGGGTTTTCAAGACCACCCGCTGCAATAAAACGAAGAACCCGATCTCTGGTTTTCAAGTTGAAATCTCGTTTAGCCGTTTCCATTGCCCCCGATAATACAGAAACTTTGTCAATCCCTATCAGACAAGCCTGTATCAATTCTGTGAATTCGTATG
>DAIEST010000112.1 GCA_027346125.1 Leptospirillum sp.
GTCCCGCCAGGCTTTCCTTGACGTTTTTATCCATCAACAGCAGATTCGAACCTGTCATCCGGAACAGGACGGGGACCGGTCGGCCGGTCTCGAGGCGCTGCCTCTTTTGTTCGTCGACGTACCGTTTGATTTCCGGAAACAGCTGGGGAACATACTGGACTTCATCAAGAAGAACGGGTGGCTTGAACTGCTCCAGAAACAGTCCCGGATCCCGATTGGCCAACGTCCGCAACTGCAAATCATCAAAGGTGACCTCCCTGAAAGAGGCTCCCGCAAGATGGGACAGAAGCGTGCTTTTACCACACTGGCGAGGTCCTGTCAGGAACTGCACCGGAGCATGGCTGTCGGTCAACCTCGATGTGATATCGCGCGGAATGTACATTCGTCAAATGTAAGATATGAACTCATAATTGTCAAAAACCGGAGAAGCGGCCATAAGAGGGGAGAATGAACGAAGGGAAAGTTTGGAGGCTCCAGTGATGGCCAACAGTAGACAAAACGGCGCCCGTTTTAGCGAAGTACCCATTCCCCATGCCACTTGGTGGCGTCATGCAGGACATCCGGCGCGGGGGGGACGTCACCTGGTCACGTGAAAGCGCCATGATCGATATGTCCCTGGTCGAACATCCTGTTTTCCATAAAACTTCAGAGAGCCAGGCGTCGCAGGCACTTGGCTTGAGGGGTCGGAAAGAGGATCACCCCGTCCCTAGCGATCGGGAAGACAGATTCCTGGGGGATGCAGAAGTCTGCGGATTCTTTCGCCGACTTTTTGCCGGTCCGCCTCTTCGAGATATCCGATGCGCGAGGCGGCATTGGTCTCGAGAGTCGCGATTTTTGCTGTTCGCACGACGGAAGGCGCCGGGAGACCTGCCCTCTCGAGATTCGGGACCGGAACATCTCCGGACCAGCGCCGGTCGATATTGTTGTACGGGCCGGCTTGTGCAGGGGAAAGGGACTCTGACGATGTCCCAGGCCTTACAAGTTCCCATAGTCCCGTCGGTCCGCTTCTCCGGCCCATTCGGTAAAGAGTGCGAAAGGATCTTCCTCCGTCCGGAACGGGGCCTTGCTCATAAGGACATGGCCGCCTTCGATGCGGTAGAGGATCTCGTCCCCTTCACGAAGACCGAGCGCATAGCGTACCGCCTGGGGAATGGTCGTCTGAGCCTTTGCTGGTCAATTTGCTGATGATCATGGGAACTCCCGGGACACAAGATGGAACAACCTCACTCATGGCAAGGAATATCCTTACTGCCTGTCAACATCCTTCCGGACAATGTCGGGAACGTCCTTTACGGGTGGCGAATTTCAGGTGTTCGGGGTAGGCGGGAAAGGAAGACGCAGCAGACGCTCGCTGCGAAAGACCCGGACAATCCTTACCCGCTGGGGATCGCGCCGGTACACAATGCGAAATGGCGGTTGGAGGAGTTCCCGCAGAAAGGGCTGATCGAATTCGGGCACCACTCGGCCCAGATCGGGATGGTCGGCCAGGGACTGGATGCGCTGTAAGACTTCTGCCAGCAGCCTCACCCCTACATCAGGCACCCCTTCCTCGACGTACCAGGCTCGCACCGTCTCGAGATCGTGAAGTGCGGATTTGGCAATACTGACAGTCACTGCAGGCATGCGTCTATTGAAGACCGAGCCTCGCCTTGGCTTCGTCGAGGGATACCTCGCGCCCTTCCTCAAAGTCCACCAGTCCTGCGATCACTGCGCGCATGAAGTCCCGCTCTTCCTCGGCTTTCTCGTAATCGCCGACCGACTGGACCACGGCGACACCCCGGCCCCGGCTGGTGAGCAACACGGGCCGATGAGCCTCGGTGGTGTGTTTCACCACACGTCCCGGGTTTACCTTCAAATCCGTCAAGGGAACCAAATCTTCGGAAAATTTGATAGTCATGAAATCTCCCCAAAGAACCTGTAATCAGTCCTTAAAATAACACCTGTTGCAGGACCATTCAAGAGGTTTTTCGAAGACGGCCCCATACAGCGGGTGCGCCGTCACCTGTTCGGTCGTGTCGATGCCCAAACGCCTTCGCGCATCCTCGGCGAACGAGGAACTATCGCTCGTGAGAGCGGAACCCCCCACGACAGAGTCCGCTTCGTGGCGGGAGAGTTCATGGTCGTTACATCGGCTTCATATGCGTTTGTGAAGGGCCTCACTGTTGAGGAGTTTTTACGCGGATCCCATCCATTAAAACCAAAAAACAAAACAAGCTTCCCTTCAAAGGATCCAAATAACGCCCCAAAAATCCCCTTGCGTTTACAACCATTAAGTTGTAATCATGATCCATGAAGAGACGGGATCTTTTCAATTTGCTGGAAGAGAACGGATGGGTGCTTGGAAGAATTACAGGCTCCCATCACATTTTTGTGAAAGAAGGGCACCGACCGGTTCCAGTTCCAATTCACGGCGCTCAAGAGATTCCAAAGGGTTGGTGCTTAAAATTCTGAAACAGGCAGGGATAAAATGAAGATCAAGTATCCTGTTCGGATCGAAAAAGATGAAGAAAGCGGAGTCTTCCTGGTCCAGGGAATTGAACCGCTGGGGAATGTTCTCAGTTATGGGGATACAGTTAAAGAAGCCTTGACGTATGCCCAGGACTCACTGACCGGTATTCTGGGAGCGATGCTTGATCATGGAGATGAGATCCCGGCCCCTCCCGTTCTTAAGGGCAAGGAAAAGGATGTCTATTGGATCGAGCCCGATCCCAAGGTGGCGATCCCGATCTTGGTGAAGAAGACGCGGCTGGAGGCTGGGATGACACTGGAGGAACTGGCCGCTAAAGCGGGGGTTACCTACCAGCAAGTCCAGAAATGGGAAAGGTCCGGCACCAATCCGACCATTTCCTCCTTGGAGAAGGTGTTTCGAGCGATGGGAAAGAAACTGGAGTTGGAGGTAGTGGCCTAAAACCCGGAGGCGGTGAGTGGAAATAAAGAGAGAAGAACTGAAGAAGACGCAGGCGAGCAGCACTCAGGACAAGGGCATGGATGGCTGCTCCGCAGGGGGATCCGGGCGATCCCTTTTTCAGGGATGGGAAATGAGGGGAAGACAAGGAAGCCTTCCCCGTGAACACACCGGACGAATGCTGCGACGGGGCCGATTCTTCGGGGTACATGAAGGTTCTGATACAAATTGCGATCTCTCGCGTGGGTGGAAGGCCTGATCCGGATAGAGCCGTCTATGCGGGCTTGCCGACAGATCTGAGCGAAATCTTCGACGCCCGGGAGGTTTTCTTCGCACGGGACCGGATTCCTGCTTGTCCATGAGACAGAGGATGGAAGCTATGCCCTCCTGGACTGGTGGACGGGCGAGAATATGCTGTCCCGTCGTGTCTGACACGCATCCCGGGAGATCCCTCTTGAATTCGGCCGCATGTCCGGCGACATCGTCGCGTGTGTCTGTGAACCCCATGACCTGGCGTTCGAGCGCGATGTCCGGATCGACCATGTACGGAAGGGCAACGGGAACCTGGAAGGCTGTTTTTCCCGGGGGTTTTCCGGGCCCGTCTGAAAGGGTCTTGCAAATGTATGGCGCTTGCCGGGGATTCAAGGGGTTTCCAGGCCGTGAAACGGAAATGGGAACCCCGTTGCTTATGCATGATATTCATGCATAAGCTATTCTATTTTTATATGCACAATATTCATGGAGGAATTTCATGGCAAGATCGACTATCACTCTTCCGAGCGAACTCCTTGACGAACTCATGTGTGTGCTGGAGGCTCGGACCAAAACGGAAGCGGTCCTGATCGCGATCAAAGAGGAAATCCGGTTCAAGAAGCTGGAAAGAATCAAGGGAATGGCAGGTTCGATGGAGTTTGTCGCCACAGCAGAAGAATTGAGGCACGGAGATGCCCGCATCGGGTAAGGTTCTCGTGGATACGTCCGCCTGGATAACCTTCTTCAGAAAACTGGACCCTTGCTATTCGAAGGTTCTTCAATGGCTTTCGGAAGACCGGATTGTCATGGCCGGAATCGTTCTCGCCGAGCTGATGCAAGGGTGAAGTCCGACAGGGAAATGAGCGTACTCAAAGATTTCAAACACATCTTTCCGTTTCTGCCCGAATCGCCTTTGTTGTGGGAATCCGCTGGCCTCTTGTCTTATCGGCTCAGGCGCAAAGGGATCACTGTCGGTCTTTCCGATTGTCTCATCGCCGTTTCCGCACAGGAAGCGGATGCCAGTCTATACACATTGGATACGCACTTCGGCCGAATAAAAGAGGAAGCGGGAAATTCGCTCCTGGCGGAGTAAGCCACCAGGAGGTCCGCCCCACGTTTCGGAGCCGTTGAGCACCCATGTCTTCCGGTGGCCCCGTACAGCGGGTGCGCCGTCACCTGTTCGGTCGTGTCGATGCCCAAACGCCTTCGCGCATCCTCGGCGAACAGAGTTCATGGTCGTTACATCGGCTTCATATGCGTTTATGAAGGGCCTCACTGTTGAGGAGTTTTTACGCGGATCCCATCCTGCCGTAAGATAGGGGGTACTTGACTTGAGGCAATTTCGCTCCGAGGAGGGATCCTGGAGGACGTGAGCCGGTTCTGCGAAAAACCGGATCATTGGAAAATTTCCTCTAAAAGATGCTCTTCCGGAATAATGTCGTGGAACCCCGTGGGTCCTTGAACCCCGGGCTCACTCTTTTTTGTCCAAAACCACCTGCATTCGTTGCGATCATGCCCGTCCCTTCGAAGGGATTGGAATCCTTGATGAAAAAAGGAAGAATCCAGCCGAAAGACGATCTTGCAGTTGCAACCCTTGAGAACATACGAATCCGTTCCGGCTTGCTCCAGGAGTCCCAAGGAGATCAAGGATCTCCTGTCGTCGAATCTTTTGAAAATGTTTCTTCCCGTCTTCCTTAGCGAATCGGGCTGTCCGGTCCCGGTTTACTATGATGCCAAGGACCAATACCCGAGTCCCGCGTCCAGAGTTCTCTCGCGCACCCGATATTCGGCCCGGCAGGCTTTATTCGGGGCTTCCCGTTCTTGTTTTTTTCCGCATATTCTCCCGCATCCTCCTCCCGGAATCCCTGTCTCGAGAGTCTCCAGCGCGGAAATCATATGAAGCAGTACCGATGCGTCGACCATCTTTTCTTCCTTAGCCATTATGACCGCACCAGATTCCCGCATCGGCTTGCCGGTCGTAAATAGGAAGATAGAGTCCCGACACGAGAAGGTTCTGGAGTGTTTGGGGCGCCTGTCCGGTTGTCTGAAGCTCCCCAAGGGAAAACGGGAGCAGGGGAAGGATGGCGACACGGCCGGCCAGTGACTGCGAAGTGCTCGAAAGAAGACCGAACTGTCGGGGTCCGGTCAGATCGAAAATGCCGGAGCGGATGGCCCTTCGCCGCGGGCATCCGTCCCGTCTCTTTCGTCAGTCACTCGCCTGAAGTGTGAAGATCTCCCGCAGTTCCTTGTTGGACATTTCGGTGATCCATCGTTCGCCGGACGCGACGACCCGGTCGGCCAGATCTCTTTTTTTCCGGATCATTTCGTCGATTTTCTCTTCGAACGTTCCCAGGGTGATCAGGCGGTGGACCGTGACGTTCTTCGACTGGCCGATCCGGTAGGCCCGGTCGGTGGCCTGGGATTCGACCGCGGGGTTCCACCAGAGATCGTAATGGATCACGTTCGACGCCCGGGTCAGATTGAGTCCCGTTCCGCCGGCCTTGATCGAGAGGATCAGGACCGGCGGGCCGGAATCCTCCTGAAAACGGGCGACCATCCTGTCCCGTGCGGCGCGTGCCAGTCCTCCGTGAAAAAAGAGGGGCGAGATCTTCAGACCGTCCCGGATCATGGTTTCGAGAAGTTCTCCCATTTCCCGGTACTGGGTGAAGACGAGAGCCTTTTCTCCCGACCGGAGGATCTTGTCCAGGAGATCGAGGGTCTTTTCCGCCTTTCCGGACCGTCCGGGCTCCGGGGTCCCCTTTTTCAGATAATGGGCGGGATGATTCGAGATCTGCTTCAATGCGGTGACCATCCTGAACAGCAGGCCCTGCCTTGCGATGCCCTCCGATCCTTCGATTTCGCGCAGGCAGGAGGCGACGATCTCCTGATAGAGGGATGCCTGTTCCCGGGTCAGATAACAGTATTCGTCGAACAGCCGTTTTTCCGGGAGATCGGGGAGGATGGACCGGTCGGTCTTGAGCCGGCGGAGGAGAAAGGGAGCGATCGCCTTCCGGAGGGTTTCCATCGGTTTCGTCTCGGCATACTTTTCGATCGGGAGCGCGAAGGTTTCCCGAAAGTTGTCGAGTGTTCCCAGATACCCCCGGTTCAGGAAATCGAACAGGCTCCAGAGCTCGGTGAGGCGATTCTCGACCGGGGTGCCCGAAAGCGCGATCCGTTTCCCGGCCGGAAGCTTCCGGATGATCCTGGCTTGCTCGGTCTGGGGGTTTTTGATCGCCTGCGCCTCGTCCAGGACGACCACCGACCAGGGCTGCCGGCAAAACAGGGCGGCTTCCCGCCGGACGATTCCGTAGGACGTGATGACAAGGTCGCATCCTTCGGGGTCCGGCGTGCGCTCGGCTCCGTGGTGGAGCCGGAGCGAAAGGGACGGGGCGAAGCGCTCGGCCTCTTTCCTCCAGTTCCCGATCAGGGTCGTCGGGCAGATGACCAGGGCCGGGCCCGAGAGGGTTTTGGATTCCTTGAGGGAGAGGAGGAGTGCGAGAACCTGCACGGTCTTTCCCAGTCCCATGTCGTCCGCGAGGCAGGCTCCGAACCCGCGCTCCAGATTGGTCGCGAGCCATCGGAATCCCCGTTCCTGGTAGGGCCTGAGCGTCGCCCGGAGGGAGGAGGGGAGGGGGATCTCGTCGACGGTTCCCAGGGAATCTGCCAGTGCCTGGAGAGCCCGGTCCGGGTTGAACAGGACCCCGTCCGCCTCGCCCGTCAGGGCGGCCCGGAGGGTTTCTGCCGCCGAGAGGGAGGGAGGAGGGGATTCGAGCTTCTGGAGGATCCCGGCGGCTTCGTCCGGATCGAGAAGAAGATAGCTGTTTTTGAACCGGACCATGCCTTCGGCCTTTTCCAGAAGTGCCCGGAATTCCTTTGCGGTGATCCGTTCGTTTCCGACGGCGATTTCCCAGGAGAAGGAAAGAAGGTCGCCGAGGGAAAGAAAAGACATGTCGCCCTTCCGGACGGCCGCTTTCAGGGCGACTTTCGGCCGGACAAGGGAGGCCAGGGCGCGGGGGAGGACGATGCGGATTCCGAGAAGGTCGAAGAGGTCTCTCCCCTCCGTCAGAAAAAGGGCCAGGGTCGCGGAGTCGACCGGAACGGAGGAAACGGCGTTTTTTTGATCGACGGCCTCTTTGAGAAGGGGGAAGTGCTTCGCCGCCACGGCGATCTGTTTCAGGATCGCCCTCCGGTCCTGGGCCCCGGCTTCCCGGAGGAACCCGGGCAGAGGCTGGAGGGGAACCGTCGAATCCTTCCGGTTTTCGATGTCGATGCGGAGTGTGAACAGGGACCGCCGGGAGTCGATGCGAAGAACAGGAGAGAAGTCCCGGGTGCGCATCGAGACCGGTTCGAGCCAGTGTTCCAGGGATTTTCCGGTCTGTCTTTCCTCGAATCGTGTCGCGTTGTAGGGCTTTCCCCGGAAGAAGGCATCCGCGAGCTTGTTCCGGATGTCCACTCCGGAGAACCGGCATACGAGACGGGTAAGAAACGACGAAACGAGAAATTCGGCGCCCGCGATCCCGGGACAGACGCTTTGGTCCTTGTCCCGGTAGACAAGATACGGAGGCAGGGCGCGGGACAGGGCTTCGAGGGCGTCCCGGCATTTGGGGTCCTGGAGGAGGGGAATGTAGCGGACGGAAAAGCTTCCGTCCCCTTTCAGCGCGAGCCGGGGGATCCAGGCGCCGGAGCGGAGGAAGGAGAGGGCGATGGAAGAGGCGAGAGACAGGGCCCGCACCGAGTCCGATACGTGTTCGGAGGGGGTCGGGAGCGGCGTTTCCAGAAAAAAATCCCGCACACTTTCCGGGGAAAGTTCGATCCCTTTCTTCCGCACACGTCGGGGGGATTCCCCGACGAGAGCGGGGAGAGACTTCGTGCGTGACGGGAGACTGTCTCCAAAGGGGGAAAGCTCGGGAGGAGAAACGAAAAACGCCTCTTCCCCGGTCCGGACGAGCAGATGGAACTCCACCCTGTCCAGGGGCGGAAGGGTCTCCTGGATGGCGAGCTGCCGGACGGCGTTCGAAACGTTCCGGACGGCGGAACGCAGGAGAATCTTGAAATCGCCCGCCGGATAGAAAAGCGGCCGGTCCTCCAGAAGCGAAAACAGACTGTCCGGATCGATCGGTTCGAGCGAAAGATCCGGAAGGGCGTTCGACGGGAGATGCACCGGAGCGTCCTGCCAAGGAAGGAACCCCGGATCTCCGGATTCTTCGCCGGACGGGGGGATCTCGGCCGCCGAACCCAGGGACGACTTCGACACACCCCGGAGATCGAACAGAAGGAAGGGGTCCTTGTCGATTTCGTTGGCGAGAATATAGAAGACAGCGGCCAGGTGTTTGCAAGGATTGGCCCAGTCCGGGCAGGAACAGGAGGAGCGGATGTCGGTCCACCCCGACGGGAACAGGGCGATCCCCTGCTCCTTCAGAAGACGGAAAAGGTCTTCCGGGAGCTTTCCGACCAGAAGGTCTGCGGCGATTGCCGGATGGTCCCGGACAAGGGAGGCGATCCGCTCCGTCTGGAGGGGGGTGAAACGTTCCAGGGCGATTCCGGCGACATAGGGGGTCGGTCGGCTTCCCTGGACCTTGGCGACGACGGTCTGGCCTTCGACCCGGATTTCGAGGACCGACCCGTTGTTGGCATAGCGTCTGCCCCGGGGCAGACGGTTCGTGTCCCGGTCGATCGCTTCGAGGGCCTCAATCCATTTCTGTCCCCACCAGGTTTTTCCGAAGCCCCTGCCAGCCATCTTTTCTCCTTTCTGATTGTTCGGGAACGACGTGGTCGCTTTTCCGGAACCGGTTCTCCGCAGGGGAGGGGGAGGAGTTCCATCGCCGGACGATTGTCCCGTATGCCGGATCGGCCCGGAAGAAGAATACTCCGGATCGCGCCGTCCGGTCACCGTCGGGGTCGGCGGACCGGTGTTCCGGGAAGCGAAGGGGTCTCAGAAGCGCCGTGGCATCCGTGATTCGGAGTATGGTAATGGGCAAGTCCTGTCAGGTCCCGTGAACCCGGGCAGGAAGCCGATCGAACAGGATCCGTGTGCGGAAGCCCCGGACTGGAGAAGGAAATCGGTTTATTGTCGACATCAAGTTCATGGATGGTGTCAAATTCCCTTCTGCCGGTTTTTTCTTCTTTTTTGGACAAGGTTTTTCTCAGGTCCGATTGGAGATGGCTGCATTGGTCTGGCGAGGGAGATTGGATCTGGTCCCGGATGCATTGTATCGCGAAATTCGGGAAAGGATTTGACTGCCCTGCCAGCTCCACTTTTGGAGACGGGGATCGCGAGAACCTAACGAACAGCGACATTTCCGAGGGGGAGATCATCGTGTTTTCGATCGAATCGGATTTGAACGTTTTTTCGTAACAACAAATGCTCCGCTTCCAAAAAACGCAACCGATTTCTCCAGCGCCTGAACAATGTATGATGTCCCCGGTGTTCCCTGTGCCCAAAGAGGAGATCGGCAATGCCAAAAATCGAAGGTATCAGAATCCGGAATTTCAGAACTCTGAAAGAAATCACGCTCGGTCGACTTTGGAATCAGCAGCAGGCGAGTCCATTGACTCCGATGACGGCCGTGATAGGAAAGAACGGGGTCGGCAAGAGCACGCTCTTCGATGCGTTTTGTTTTTTGGCCGATTGTCTGAAATCCGGTGTGGAGGAAGCATGCTATGTTCGTGGACGGGGAGGGTTTTCCAGAATATTGGCTCAAGGTCAAAAAGGGCCGATTGAATTCGATGTGTATTACAAGGAAGACGGAAATGCGCGTCCGATCACCTATGAACTTTCCATCGATCTCGACGAGTCCGGGAGGCCCTTTGTGCTCAAGGAACGTCTCAGGCAGCGCAGAAAGGGACAGAAACACGGGTGGCCATTTTCCTTCCTTGTCCTGAACAATGGAAAGGGAGTCGTCTGGAAGGAGGAGGAGGTCGGGCGCCAGATCAATGAAGCCAGGGACGATTTCGACCTCTTTCAGTTGATGGAGTCCCTGAGGTTGGGGAAGTCGAAGGAAGAGTCCAGGAAGACGGAGGTTGTCGAACTCGAAGATCGTCGAAAGCTTGGTATTGCCACGCTGGGTTCGCTGAAACAACATCCGAGAATCTCGGCGTTCAGGCGATTCATAGAAGGCTGGTATCTTAGCTGCTTCACTCCGGATGCGGCACGCAGCCTCCCGCTTGTTGGTCCACAGAAGCATCTCAACATCCATGGAGACAATCTCGGGAATGTCGTGCAATTTATGGAACAGGAGCATCCGAAGCGTTTTCAGGGGATTTTGAAAAGGATCGCAGAGAAAATTCCTGGTGTTAATAAAATCGGGACGGAAAAAACCAATGATGGCCGATTACTGATCAGATTCAACGACAAAGGTTTTCAGGATCCGTTTTATGCCCATCAAATGTCTGACGGGACACTCAAGGTCTTTGCCTATCTTCTGTTGATGGAAGATCCTGATCCATCACCGTTTCTTTGTATAGAAGAGCCGGAAAACGGACTTTATCATAAACTTCTTGAATCCCTGGCAAAGGAGTTTCGGGACCATGCGACCGGACTGAAAGGAGGATCGCAGGTTTTCATCACAACCCATCAGCCATACTTCGTCGACGCCCTACAACCGGAAGAGGTGTGGATTCTCGAAAAGGGGCCGGACGGTTTTTCCTCTATCCGTCGCGCAAGCGACTCTCCCATCGTCCGGAATCTGGTGGCTGAGGGTTTGCCTCTTGGTGGTCTCTGGTATAGCGAGTATCTGGACGGGAAGGAATCCGATGCATTTTGAAGTTCTCGTCGAAGATCTCTCCGGCAAAAAAGCGCTCGATATACTGGTTCCCAGAATTATCGGTGAAACGAATACCTGTAAGATTATAGAATATAAAGGAATCGGTCATATTCCTAAAGGACTGTCTCCAAAACACGATCCGAAAAAACGGATCCTGCCCGATCAGCTTCCGAGATTGCTTCAGGGATACGGGAGAACCTTTTCCAACCATCAACCTTTGCTGCTGCCGTCATTGTCGTATGTGATCTTGATGACAGGTGCCTGAGGTCGTTCCGTCGAGAACCGGATGACATCCTGGATCGCTGCAAACCCAAACCGGTCGCCCGTTTTTGTATCGCCGTCGAGGAATTGGAGGCATGGTTTCTTGGAGACCTCCCCGCGATCCGGTCGGTTTACCCTGGAGCCAAGCACACTGTCCTGCAAGGATATGAGAACGATTCCATTTGCGGGACTTGGGAGAAACTGGCCGACGCCGTATACAAGGGAGGGGCATGCGCTCTTTCCGGTCATGGGCGCCAGAAAATCGGAGAGGAAAAATCCAGGTGGGCAGAAAGGATCAGCCCGCACATGGATGTCAAAAACAGCCGGTCACCAAGTTTCGTCTATTTTCGGGAGAAACTGATCGAGCTGGCCAAGTCGGAAGTCTGAAGTCCAAAAGCTGAAGAGAAAGGAGTTTTTCGTCCTCCGGTCGGGTAATCGGGGTGTTTCCGATCGGGAGGATTTTCGACGTCGTCACGATCAGCCCGATGACCTCGCCGGAGATGGAAAGCTTTTTCAAAAAGGCTTTTGAGACTCAGCCGGATGACCATCACGGACAAGGCCCTTTCGACCCTCACGTATTCTTCGGCTTCTTCGGCGGGATTTCCGAAGATCATGCAGCTCGTCGGGGGCATCGCCTACTGGATCGACGACGACCAGACTATCGATGAAAAGGACGCTTCCCGTGCTGTCATCGATGCGGCGGAAGACTTCGGGAAGAAATATGTCGATGTCCGGGTCTACAAGGCTCTCAGAAGCGAGGACTACAGGAACATCCTGAAAAAAATCGGGGAACAGGGGCCCGAACAAATGAGTTTCCGGAAATCCGATATCGAAAGCCGGCTGACCGGACAAGAAAAAAGGAAATTTCACAATTTTCTGCAGAAAATGAAGGCGCTGAATGTTCTGCGCCAGGGGAAACCCGCGGCGAATATGTGTTTGGCCTCCGCATGGCCAGACTGTATGTCTGGCTTCAGACCATCCGGTCCTGGAAGAACCCCGGTGTTTCAGGAAGACACCCCTGTCACATCCCGACAGGACTTGTTCCCCTGCGGAAGCGGATAAACAAATCGGTATCCCGTCCGATCCTGTGGCTCAATTTCGAGCATCCGTCCGGTTCCCCCCAGGAAGAGAAGGCGGGTGGTTCCGACGGCGATTCGCCTGTCGGGTCAGGGGTATGAAAGTCCTGCTATGGCTTTTTCCGATGTCCGACATTGGGAGCAACCAGCCTGACGCCCGGAAAGTAGAATGAGTAACGCCCCGTGTCGCGTGTCAGCAATGGACACTGGATGACGGCCGCATGAGCGCCGATAAAGAAATCCGGGAGGACATCGGCCTTCCGGCCACCCTGCTTGCGGTAGCGCACAAATGCCTTTCCAGCCAGGAACAAGGCTGGCCGTGGCAATTCGATCAACGTGAGATCGAGATCATCGATGGTCCGATCCAAAGCCTCGGCTGTGGAGAAAGTCAGAGACAACTCCGCATAGACAACCGGATTGATTGCCAGACGATGGATCCTGGATTGGGCGCGCAACTGATCGACAGACCAGTCGGCCCATTCCGGATCGTCTTCGAGAACATCGACCAGGACATTGGTGTCGACGAGGAGCATCAATCTTCACCGCGCAACAACGCCATCAATTCGTCGGTGCGCCATTTCACTTCCGCCTTGCCTCGTGAGGCTTCGAAGCGGTCCCGCTTGTTGGTCGGTTTTTCGTCCGCCTTTTGAATGACTACCTCGCCATCCTGGTTTACCGCAAAATCAACCCGGCAACCCGGCTTCAGGTTCAGGGCGTCGCGTATGTGTTTCGGGATTGTCACCTGACCTTTCGTGGTCAGAGTTGTCGACATGATCGTCCTCCATATTGTACCGTTTGTATTACCTTTTATTACAGCGTAATACATAAAATAACGGATACAATGCGTAAGGATCAAGGGGAAAGTCCGAAAGCCCCTGTCAATTTTCTTCCCGAAAAGGGGAATCCGGATTTCTCACTCCACGATCGCAAGATCAAGATATGGAAGAACTCTTGAATGAGTCTTGCTGTTTCTTCCATCTCGTGGTACCCGGGTTATGACCAGAGACGTTTTTCCGGAGGTCCATCGCTCTTGGAGCTCCGGGAGAAAGGCTCCATTGAGACGAATGGCAGATTCTTCATTCGGGAAGATCCGGAGCGCTTCCGCCGTCGGATCTCTTCGGACGGAGAGCAGGGCCTGGAAGCGTGGGGAAAAAGGTCGCCCGGGTGCTGGAGGACAGCGCCTCCTGACAGAGCGAATTGATCACTCTTTACGCATGTTTTGCGGGACAAGAGATACGGAGGGGCTGAACTGTTGAAGAGATCATTGCACGTTCTTGCCCGGGCTCTAAATTTTGAACATGTCACGCAAGAGGGACGTTACGAAGCTTTTTGTCCAGGGTGACGAGTTCGGCGTTCATCGTTCGGGAAACCCAGAGATAACAGCTATCATAGGCCGTCAGGCCGGTCTGTTCGGCGAGCCGCAAAACGGCCGGATACTCAACGTCGATTTTCTCGATATCCAGAAGGAAGAACAATTCGAAAGCTTTTCGCAGACTTTCCCGTTTTTCGGGATACAGCCGGATTTTCTTGAGACAGATGCTTGCAATCTCGATATCGATCAGGGGAGGGGCAACCATCTCCACGTCGTGGAGGGCAAGGGAAACCTCGTCGCCTTCCGGTTCCCCGAACAAGAGGGCTCCAATGGCAGACGCGTCGACAACCTTAACGGACATCCCGATCTTCCCGTATCATGCGGGCCGATTCCGAAGGCGTACTCAGATCCAGCGCGGACACCATGCGAACGACCTCTTTCGGTGAAAGAGAAGGTTCGTGCGAGACCGCCTCTTCAAGAATAGACATAAGCTCTCCCTGCAGGGAGCGATGATGTCGCTCGGCCCGTTTTTTCAGACGGACCACAAGAGTGTCCGGGGCATTCTTGATCGAGAGATGTGTTGGCATCCTGTTTTCCTCCAAAATGAATCCGTTTTGGAGGATCTTAGTGAGAAATCCGGTTTTTCGCAAGGCGCAGTTGTCTGGTCCAGTTTTCTTATCTTCCCCTCATGACCCCATCCCTTAAAAAGGGTCGACCGGGCTCCCTGCGGAACGGCCATCCTTCCATTGAATTCCTCCCCTGAATTCCTCCCCTTGCACTCTTTCATCAACATGGGTAAATTATACGTACAGACTGTACGCACTTATTCTCTGGAGGACCCCCAATGATGACCGTCAACGTCACCGAACTGCGCCAGCATCTTCCGGCCTACCTGAAACAGGCTGCCGCAGGGGAAGAAATCCTCATCGCATCCCATGGCAAGATCATCGCCCGGCTGCTTCCGGAAGAGGATCCGTCCCGGAAGGCCAAGAACTGGCTCGAAAGCTTGCGCGGGAAAGTCCTTCTGGGTGACGTCGTCAGCCCGGTCGAGGATACAGGATGGAGCGCCGATGAAAACCATCTGTGACACCCATGTCCTGCTCTTCTGGGCACATGAACCCGACCGCCTGACGACGGCAGCCCGCCAGATACTGGAAAACCATTCGGGTGACGGCTCTCTGGCCTGTGCCGATATCACATGGTGGGAGATCGCCCTTCTTGAAGAAAGGGGAAGAATCCGCCTGCCTCCGGATGTAACTCCGCAATACTATATGCAAGAACTGATAAAGGCGCTGCGGCTTGATGTTCTTCCCATCACGCCGGATATCGCGGCACTTTCCGTTTCAGAACCGTTCCGCCATAAAGATCCTGCAGACCGGCTCATTGCCGCCACTGCCATCATCCACCGGGCACCACTGATCACGGCAGACGAACAATTGCGTTCACTGCCCCGGCTGAAAACCATCTGGTAACCCGTTCCCGTCGCAAAAAGCCGTCCGGAATCGTTTCACAATCCAGAATACTGTATTATCCGGATGGGATTCCCCATGTGACACTTTTTGGGAGAAACGTGTACGTGGTCGCTTGAGAAATTTCGACCATCCCCGATGGGAACATCAAACATGTTCCAGGGGACGAACCGCATCCAGCTTCGATCCGATCGCCTGTTCGGTCTTTTCGAGTTCGTAAGCCACTTGCAGATTGAGCCAGTATTGAGGCGTCTGTCCGAGAACCCGTCCGAACCGCAGTGCCAGTTCCGCAGTGACAGGTCGGTTTCCATTTATCACATGGGAGACGCGCATGGCCGAAACACCGGCAAGATCGGCAAACTCCGCCTGCGAAACGCCGGAGTCCTCCAGGATTTCCCGCAAGAAAATTCCGGGGTGAAGGGGAGCCAGACGCTCCCCAGTGACGATATCGGAAAAATCGGTATTTTTCAGATCTTCCCTGCGAACGACCATGGCACTCTCCTCATGATCATCGACGATCTCCACATCCCAGGCGTTGCCATCCTCGAATCGAAAGCAAATCCGCCATTTTTTGTTCATCCGGATGCTCCATTGTCCAATCCGATCCCCTTTTAAAGTCTCCAGACCATTGGAAAAGGGGACCAACCGATTCCCGAGTGGTTCAACAGCATCTCGACCCGGGGTGGCCTGAAAGTCGGAGTCTGGAAGTCCAAAAAGACGCTGATCGACCAGATCCTGCTCACCATCGAAATACTATGAGAACGGGCCGGTCCCTTCCAGGAGACGGATGACGCCAACCACTGGCTGAATAGTCCGATTACTTCAGAACCATAACACTATGCTGACAAAGGAAAAATCTCTCTTGTATTTACAACATAAATATTGCAAATTTAAGTTATGAAGAGTCGTGACCTGATCCAAGAAAGAAAGGAAGGGTGTGGGAAAACAGGAGAGACTTCTAAACATCATTCTCGAAGGAAGGTTGGATGCAAATATCTCCTTTCGCGATCTTTTGTCTCTTTTGCGGACCCTTGGTTTTGAAGAAACGATTCGCGGGAGTCATCATCTTTTCCGAAAGAAAGAAAGGGACGGCCGAAAAAATCAATCTCCAGCGAGACGGGAACAAGGCCAAGCCTTATCAGGTGAAACAGGTTCGTGAGATTTTTGTGGCTTTGGGCGTGAGGGAGAATGACGATGCATAAATACGAAATCATCATCTACTGGAGCGATACCGATCAGGCATTTGTGGCGGAAGTTCCGGAACTGTCGGGATGTGTGGCTCATGGGAACACAAGCGAGGAGGCCCTCAAAAACATCAAGGACGCCATGACGCTCTGGTTGGATGTGGCGAAAACGCATGGAGATTTCATCCCTGCGCCCAAGGGAAGACGATTAATGTATGCCTGAAGGAGAGTGGCATTGAACTCTCCTGCCACCGGCAGTTCACGCCGCTCACCAACACGCCCCTGTCGAGACTGCGCAAACGGGAGAAGTGGGCCGCGTATCTCGAGGCGATGGAGGACGGCCTGTCGGTCCGCAAAGCGGCCGAACGGGTCGGGGTGAACCCCA
>DAIEST010000119.1 GCA_027346125.1 Leptospirillum sp.
AGCCCCCTCTCCCCGGTCGGTCGACGGTTCCGCACGCAAGGAGCCGGTCGGCTGGATCGGAACCGGAAACATGGGTTTTCACATGGTCTCGAATCTGATCGGTGCCGGATGGCCCGTCGCCGTCTTCAACCGCACGCCGGACCGGGCCAGACCGTTGGAAAAAGCGGGAGCCAGTCTGGCATCGACCCTCTCCGAAGCCTTGTCCCGTCGCCGGATTGTCGTAACCATGCTCCAGGACGACGAGGCGGTACGGTCTGTCTGCGAATCCCCTTCCGGCATTCTGGACGGCCTGATGGCGGGAGGCATCCACATCGTCATGGGAACCCTCAGTCCCACCTATGTGGAAACGCTGGCCCGACAACATGCCGAACGAGGACAGACGCTCGTTTCGGCCCCGGTCTTCGGAAGGCCGGACCGGGCGCAATCCGCGACCCTCACCATCATTGCAGCCGGCCCCGAAAAAGTTCTCGACGCCCTCGACCCCCTCTTTCGCACCCTCGGCTCCACTCTCTTCCGGGTGGGAGAGAATCCCGAACGGGCCAACTGGATCAAGATCCTGGGGAACTTCACTCTCGGAGGTCTGATGGAGACGCTGGCCGAAACCCTCTCCCTCGCCCGTCGGGCCGGGGTCCCCCCGGAAAGCCTGATCGAGATTCTGGACACGGCACTTTACCATTCGCCCGTCTTCCGGAATTACGGGAACCTGATGGCCAGGGAGGCCTACCAGCCCGCCGGATTCTATATGCGGCTCGGGCTCAAGGACATGAGACTCGTTTCCGGGGAAGCGGATCGCCTCGAAGTCCCCCTTCCCATGGCCGACATCCTCCGTTCCGGCTTTCTGGCCGGCCTCAACCGCGGCTACGGGGAATGGGACTGGTCGGCCCTCGGACGGGTGCGGGACGAGGATGCGGGCGTTCGTCCGGGTCAGGACACCGGATCCGGCGCGAAATAAATAATGGCGGACCGGCGGAAAACGTTCCAGATTATTGTTCCAGGCATTCATCTTCGTCATGGTCTCTGACCAGACAGGAGTCGATCGCCTGATCGCCCGGCATCCGGAGGAATGACGGGTTGGGCACCACTGCGATTGGGGAACGACACTCTTCCAGTACCAGGCACCCGATGTCGGTCCTGAATGGCCCGTGACGTTCCCCGGGAGGTCGACTGGCGTAATGTCCAGATTCCAGCCATATGCCAAACGCAGCATCGTAAAGGCGCCCGCTGAGAATGAATACCTCCTCGGGGTATGGATGGCATTTCCCGGAAAATGCCGTTGTATCGGCAAGAAAACGGGTCAATCTGGTGTATTCTCCGGTGACCTGATCGATGCTCAGAGTCAGCTCTTCGGCCATCCATTCAAGCCCCTTGACGGGTCTCCAGCGTTCCCGGCTCTCCGGACTCAAGGCGTTCCAATAGACTGAAGTCGACTTGGCCATAGGGTTCTCCTGTGCATGATATTGCGTCGCCTGAAAAGTCCGGTCTCATTCTTCGACTTCCCATGGCCGGAAATCTCCGTCCCGCTTCCTCCCGGTTTTTTCCTTATTTCCTCAGAGGCTCCCGCCTGCCGTTTTGGCAACCGCCGAAAGGACGGCCTGCAAGGCCGCCTCGGTGGTATCCTCCCCAAGACCGGCGGCTGAGGCGGTCATCTCTCCTTCACCGGAGCGCAACCGTACATACGCGACGGCCTTGGCTCCGGTCCCCGTGGACAGGGCATGTTCGTTAAATTCTTCGACTTCGGCCCTGATGCCCAGGCTGTGGACGAGAGCGTCCATCAGCGCTTCCACGGCTCCGCGTCCTTTCCCTTGTATCTCTTTTCGATTGTCGGCGCCGATTTCCACGATCGCGGTGACGGTATTCCCGTCGCTGTCGAGCCGGTAGCTGTCAAGTTTCCACGCTCTCCGGGGAATGAGGTAATGCTCCTCGAAGAGGCTCAGAATTCTGGCTGAGCCGACTTCCCGTCGGGTACGCTCCGATTCGTCCTGGACAACTTTGCCGAACTCCTGTGCAAGCCATTTCGGCAAGCTGATGCCATGATCCCGCTCCAGCACATGGGCCACTCCACCTTTTCCGGACTGACTGTTGATCCGCACGACCTCATCGTAGTTCCGGCCGAGATCCTGCGGATCGATCGGAAGATAAGGCACTGTCCATTTTCCCCCCTGCTCGCGATAGTAGGACATGCCCTTGCGGATCGCGTCCTGGTGACTGCCGGAGAATGCGGTGTAGACCATTTCGCCGAACCATGGATGGCGCGGGTCCACAGGCATTCCGGTGCATTCGGCGTAACAGGAAAGAATTTCCCGGGAAAAAGACAGATCAAGCTCCGGATCGACTCCTTGCGAGTAGAGATTCATTGCCATGGTCAGAATGTCCATATTTCCGGTACGCTCTCCATTGCCGAAAAGAGTCCCCTCCACGCGGTCGGCCCCGGCCATGACGGCCAGTTCGGCGGCGGCCACGGCACAGCCCCTGTCGTTGTGCGTATGCACGCTGACGGTAACGTGTTCACGCCCCGGCAGGCGGTCGCAGAACCATTCGACCTGATCGGCGAACACATTGGGGGTCGACATTTCGACGGTTGCGGGAAGATTGAAAATCACCCGCCGGCCTTTTTCCGGTTGCCACACCTCGCCCACGGCGGAACACACCTCGAGGGAAAAATCGGGCTCCGTGCCGCTGAAGCTTTCAGGCGAATACTGAAAAGTCCAGTCCGTTTCCGGATACAAGGCAGACGTTTCCCTGATCAGCCTGGCTCCCCTCACGGCGATCTCCCTGACCCCGTCCCTGTCGAGACGGAAAACCTGTCTGCGCTGTTCCGGACTGACGGAGTTGTAAACGTGCATGATGGCGCGTCTTGCTCCCTTCAAGGCTTCATAGGATCGGAAAATGAGGTCTTCCCGGGCTTGTGTCAGCACCTGGATCGTCACGTCTTCAGGGATGCGCCCCTCTCCGACGAGCCTCCGGATGAAGTCGAATTCCATCCGGGAAGCGGCAGGGAACCCGACCTCGATTTCCTTGAAGCCCATGCGCACAAGAAGATCGAACATCCGAAGCTTCTGCTGTGTGTCCATCGGCGACAGGAGGGCCTGATTCCCGTCCCGAAGATCGACGCTGGCCCAGGAGGGAGCCTTCGCAATCGCTTGATCGGGCCATCTGCGATCCGATTTGCCGACTTTCGGAAAAGGGAGATAACGGGAGAAATCAAAATGTTTCATGGCAAGGTCCCTTCTTCTTCCAGGACTTCCTCCGGAACGTTTCGTTGAATCAAAAAAGTGGACATGGACAGGGCCCGATCAAGAATCTGACGAGGTTCCCTCCCGACCCGATTGTTCTCCCTTGGATTATAGAAAATGAAAGGCGGCAGGTGTATGCTTTATTGTGATAATTTTGGGAAACAAAGCAATATTATTGCTTTTTTAAAAATATAACAGAAAGAAGATTGCGAAATGAGAAAAAAGGAGCTCCATTCCGGACTGGACAGCTATGACCGTCGCATTCTCCAGGAACTGCAGCATGATGGGGGGTTGAGCAATCAGGAACTGGCCGGGAGGATCTGTCTGTCACCTTCGCCCTGCCTGCGTCGGGTCCAGGCGTTGGAAGA
>DAIEST010000122.1 GCA_027346125.1 Leptospirillum sp.
ATTCCATGACCTGCCTGGCTTCGCCGGCCAACTCCTTTTCCATAGACATTCTTCGAAGGAATTTCCGCAAATAGTCCACCAATGCCTCCTTTGGCACACAACACACACCGTTCTTCGATGCCCGAACGACAGATCGTCCTCTTCCGTCAGAGGATTCCGGGCAGGAATGAGTTTTGAATCAGGGTTGTATCTTCCGGACAGGAAAAGCATAAGATCCCCTCATACAACACTTGCTCTGGAACGTTCGTTCCGCATTCATCCGGAACGAATTTCAAGTCTTTACCTGGAAAGGAAATTCTCTCGGCAATGAAACCGAATCGTCATCATTTGAAGATTAACTCATATGATGAGTAACAAAATTATACAGAGAATCGTTTTCGAATCAATCCTTTTTTTTAACTATAATCCTGAATGCAGAAGGGAGTCCACTGAGATCTGACAATGGAGAATCTGGGTTGAATGGTCTGATTGCTTTGGGACGCCCTGCTGATGGTCATTTGTCCTGTCTTTTGCTTGTCTGCTATTCTGTATGCTGTTCCGTTTGACAGAAGATCCTTTGCTTCGGGAGCGTGACTGTTCCAGCGGGAGAAGGCTGCGACCCGTGGAGCGGCCGGAAATGTTTTTGCTGTTTTACCCCTTCCTTAATGGATCTGTTAAGGAAGGGAGTGCCCTATGGCCGATGGCCATGACGAACGTCTTGTGCAAACTCAAGACATGTTCTGGGAAAGTGACGTTTTCCGGTATTCCGGAATCTGCATTCAAAGGGGGGAAGACTTGATTCGGAAAATATCCCGTTGGGGAGTGTTGTTGACAGGTTTTCTGTTTGCCGTAGTGTTGGCGGGAACCTCCGAGTGCTGGGCACTGCAACCCGGAGATCCGGTCAACGGGAAAGTGATTTTCGGGGAATACTGCTCGGCGTGCCATGGAATGAATGGAGATGGAAAAGGTCCCGCGGCTCCGGCTGCCCATGAACCTCCCGCCAATTTTACCGATCCCGATTTCTGGAAAGGAAAAACCGATGCGTTTCTGATCCATGTGATCCGGCGCGGGTTCAACGGGATGCCTCCATACTGGGATGTCATGTCAAAACAGGACATCCTGGACGTCTATTCCTACGTCAAGACGTTTCGAAAATCGTAAGCAGGTTTTTGGACGGGCCCGGGGCCAGTTGGCGGAAGAAGGGGTAACTACCCTTATGTAAGGGTAGTCGTAGGGGTATCTTTCATCTGGGCATTCCCAAATGAACCAGAATGGCATCCTCTACCGCCAGCATGTCGGTTTTGGACAAGGTTCCAATCCGGTCCGTGAGTCGGCTTTTATCAGCCGCCATGATCTGGTCGGCCATCGCTTTTGCTTGTTTTTCGGCAACCGTTACCAGCGCTTCGCCCGGATATAGGCGGTCTGTATTGCTGGTTATCGGCACGACGATAACTCGCGCCAGATTCCGGTTGGCCGCGTTGTTGCTTACGATTACAGCCGGGCGTGTCTTTCGAATCTCGCTTCCTACCGCCGGATCGAACTCAACCCACCAGACTTCAGTGCGTTTCATCGTCTGAATCTCCGGAAAGCGCGTTGCACCACTTGATGGCTTCCTTTTCTCTCTCCTTGTCGGCGGCCATCGCCCGGTATCCGTCATCTAGTGATGTATCCAGTACGTGCGGTCTCAGCAGGTTCTCGATGAATTGGCTCATGCGTCTCTTGCCGATCGTTCGATACAGACCTTCATATACCGCTTCATCAATGGTGATAGTCATTCTTCTGTGCATGACAGCCTCCTTTTAGATTTATATGCATAGTGCATTGCATTATGATGAAGGGGCTTATGTCAATGCAAGTGATCAGAATCTGAAGGTCTCCAGACTTTTTGGAGTGGCAATTGTGGTCCAGAATAAGTTGCATTGTGGCGACCGTAAAATATTTGATAGCACTTTCAGATTGTAATATCACTTTGTTTTGCAATGAATATAAGGGGTGAAGTCAAATAATCGCTGTCACCGTCCGCAATCTGCTTGAAGAGACGCCGCATCATCGTGCGCTCAAAGATTGGCTGTATCCGACAAAAAGCGGGAAACGCTTCTGTCTGAAGGGACAATCGGAAGAGTGTCGGTGGCTTTACAACCATTTTCTGGAACACCGGAAGAATTCCCGGGAGCGGTCTGGAAGAGGATCTTGTTGAACGGTTTTCTTCTAATGTGTATTATCATGAATACAATGCACATTATTAAAGGAGAACCGGATGCGAACGAATATTGTGATCGACGATGAACTCATGCAGGAAGCTCTTCAATCTTCCGGTCTGAAAACCAAGCGGAGAACGGTTGAAGCGGGTTTGAAACTGCTGATTCAGCTTAAACGCCAGGAACGGATTCGGGAAGCCCGCGGGAAACTTCTCTGGGAAGGCGACCTCGATTCCATGAGACGAGACGAATGATTGTTGTGGATGCATCTGTCTGGATCGATTTTTTAATGGGCGATCCCCACCCCAGACAGATGCGCTGGACAGGCTTCTTCAGGAAGAACTCCTGATTGTTGGGGATATTACGCTTACGGAAGTGCTTCAGGGATTCCGTGACGAGAAGAATTTTCGCCGTGCGTGCCTTTTAATGGAGTCGATGAAGGTTCATGAAATGTGGGGGCGGAGGATTGCAATTGCGGGAGCAAGGAATTTTCGTCGACTCCGGAAATCGGGAGTCACAGTGAGGAAGACGATTGACGTGATCATTGCTACCTTCTGTCTTGAAAACGGACATATACTGCTTCATGCGGATCGGGATTTCGATCCGATCGAGGAAATTCTTGGCCTCCAGGTTTTCAAGCCCTGAAAACACCGGTCTTCCGGAACAGAAAATCACGCCACGTATCCCCTTCGTTTTCAGACCCCTGTTTTCATGGTTTGAACAGGCGGGACTATCCGTTTTTCCATGGTTGTCCAAAAATTCTGGAAGCGGACAAAGTCTTCCGGCACAAAAGGAGATGGATGATCCGTCCAGTCCGGTCCGATGGTATTGGGTCCGTCAGACCGGACTCCTCCTCGAAATCGTCTTTCCTGAAAGCCGGAGAGGTGGATGTTCATTCGACCTTGTCCCTGTCTCCCGGTTGATCACTGCAGGAACCCATTGATCCAGTCGTTCAGGATGTTGCTGTTCAGATGAACTCCCGGAGTCAGCGGAAGGGTGACTGTCCGCTCGATGGGAACCGGCGTTTCCTGGGTGAAGTGAAGAACGATCTGGGCATTTTTCAGATTCATGTCCTCGGATGGAAGCGAAAAGTATAGAAAACCTCCACGAAGAGAGCCGTCCTGGAGCTTCACGTTTTTGGTGAACGCTTTGTAGTTCAGGTCCCGTCCAAACGGGTCGTTCTGGGGAGAAGGCTGGGAAAAGGGCGAGGGAAGGACCCAGATGACGGAACCCAGACCCAGTGTGGCGACCGTGAACAGAATCAGCCCCGTGTAATAAAGAGTTTCCTTGACGACAATATAAGGGTGTTTTGCCTGCCAGGAGATGTCGAAGACCGCATTGGGGATGATCGATGGGTAATAGTGGCCGTCGACGACGACGTATGCGGAGTCCACCAGAAAATCCGTGGGTCGTTTGTCGGAAGAGAGGAGGGAGATCTGGAGAGGCAGGATATGTTTTCTCCAGAGGCCGTTGTGTCCGAAGAGGGAATGGATGAGTTGGGGATTGTTGTAGGGATAGATGCCGACCTGGATCTCCGTATTGGGGAGAGTGGATTTGGTGGGCAACTGGGCAGGAAGGGAGATCGGAACCGGTTTGGCGGAATAGAATGAGGTACATGACGACACAAAGAAAACGGTCGTAACCGTGAACAGGAGAGAGCGAAAAAAACGAGAGTCGATTTTCAAATATAGGGCCTCCCGAAATAAAGTACGGAATAGGGACGACGTCGGATGGCGTTGAATGGCCAGGAATGGATAGAGAGCGAAACATAGAGTAAAATGGCCAGAACGTTCGAATGGTCTCTCCACGGAGAAACTGGCAGACGAGCGCAAGCCCGAAGCCCATTTTTCCATAATCGGGGGATAGAGAACAAGTTCAAAAAGAGAAGAAGAGAGATTGAAAAAAACGAAAAAATACTGTGGAATCCTGATCTTATGGATCTTTGGAATGTTTTTTTGTGTCGTGGATCAAAAGCATGCCTGGGCTATCGAGGAACAGTTTTTCGGAGAAGCGGCCCCGACGCTGGGGACAACCGGGACTGTGGACCGGGAGTTGTCGACGGGATATGGATTCGGCTGGACGATCGGGGACTGGGTGTTGCCCGATTTCAAGCTGAGGGGCGGAGTCCAGTGGATCCTCTTTCCGGGAACCGCCCAGAACAGCAATAATGCCCTGGAGGCGATCCCGATTACGTTCGGTATGGAGTATGTGCCCCCCGGACTGGGTTCCCCGAAGAAAAGGCTATACGGGTACGGCGTTCTGGATGCGGGCATTTACCCCGCCATCCAGACCAATCAGACATTCTCTTCGGTCAATCCCTATGTGGACTTTGGTGTCGGGGGAAATTTCCCTGTGTCCCGGGAGCTTTCCGTTTTTCTGGAGGTCAAGTGCGCCCTGGTGATCAATACTTTCTACCGGTTCGTTCCCCAGACCAACGGACAGACCCTTTTCTATATTCCCGTTCAGTTCGGATTCATGTTCTGAGAGAACAGGAGCAAGTGCGGACTGCCGGATCTTCCTGATTCGATCTTTGTCCCGGTGGGACATGCGTGTTCCGTCATGTCCCGCGAACATGAAAATCATATGCATACATGAGGTGGATGTGTCTGAGAATGCCCTGAAAAACTATTCAATTTCCCGGATTGTTCCGTTCGAGGAAAATGTAAGGCTTTTTGAAATCGATTGCGGCGGGGAACAGTTCCTGTTCCATCAGGGACAATTCATCTCCCTGCACGACGAAAACGGGAATTCTTCCTATTTTGCCCTGGCCTCTCCTCCCCTCCGGACGGACCGTTTCGAGATTCTGGTCAAGAATGCCAACCCGTTTACGGGAAATCTGTTTGGAAAGACGGTGGGGGATCGTGTACTGGTCAAGGGGCCGCTCGGAAAAGGTTTTCCGCTGGATCCCTATGTGGGGATGAATCTTTTGTTCGTCGGTGTCGGGACGGCGATCGCACCGCTTCGCTCCACGCTTCTGACCGCGCTGGATCGCCGTTCGGATTTCAACAGGATCGAGGTGTACTTCGGAACATTGACACCGAATCACATCTATTTTGGGGAAGAGATGGCCAAATGGCATCAACAGGGAACCGATGTCCATATCGCGG
>DAIEST010000134.1 GCA_027346125.1 Leptospirillum sp.
CCGACATCCTTCCGGCTGGCCTCCTTCTCATCTCAAAGATCATGGAGTTTGCCCGAAGCGAAACCCTGACTGTTTCCCAGCAGGGGCTTAGTTACGGCCTGTTCATGGAGTACTGCCTCGGTGGACGGGAGAAGGCCGTAGAGGATCCTGCCCGGTCGACCATCCAGCGCATCGCAAAAAAATATGGCCGGTTCAGGGACTCGAAAGTCCAGAGAAAGCTCATTGTTCTCCTGGGAAAGACCCTCTTTCCGGAACTTTTCTCATCCCCCCACGAACGGACCCTGTTGTCGGCGATCGGAACGCTGTTCAATACACCGCTGTATTATCATCCCGTAAACGACACAACGAATATCGGAACATTGTTCCTGGAAGAAGATCTCCAGGGATTTTCCCACCGGGACAGGATCCTGGTCGGACTGAGCCTGATCCGGAGCCGGGAGTCCACGGAACCGGACTTTCGGAAAAACCTGAAGCCATTCAGCGATCTTTTGACCCCGGAGGAACTGAAAAGGGTCACCCTGTATGCCAGACTGTCCAGACTGACACGGGAATCCCTCCTCTTCACAAGCGGAAAAATGCCGTTTGTGTCCTATTCCGATCCCTACCTTGTCATTGCCGACCCGGGCGAAGACGGGAACAGCGTGACGGCAGAACCTCTTTTGATCCAGACGGTGGAAAAAGAACTCGGAAAAGGAAGGCCCATCCTGATCAAGTGGATGCGGTATCAGAAGGCGACCGATGAAGAACCGGACGAAGGTTAGAGCATTGACTGAATCAGGGGATTGACCACCTTCCGCATAATCTTCTGGGTTTCCTCGACAGGACGGGAACCATCCAGAACAGAAAATCCCAACTCCTTCGCAAGGTTCTCATACCCTTCCAGCACACGCGACTGGAAGAGAACGTACGATTCCCTGGGATTGGCCGAAAGCTCCATATCAAGCCCCGCCTCATAATACTTGATATCGCGGACCTGGGTGATCCGATCGTAGGCAAGCCCCGGATCCACCCGAAAGAAAAATGTCAGATCAGGACGGATGGCAAAACGGAAGTTGTTCATCAGCCAGTCCCGGGGGATACCCCTGGCGCAGTCCCGGGCGATGGCCGTGTAGACATACCGGTCAGAAAGGACAATTTTACCCGCATTCAGGGCAGGGATGATCTCGTGAGTGTATCGGTAACTGAAATCCGCGGCATGGAGCAGACTGAACCCGTAAGGGGTCAGCATCTGTTTCTTCTTGGCCTTCTTGATGATCGGAGAGATTTCCTGGCTTGAATTCCACGAATTCCTGAGCACTCCGAATCCCTTGAGCCTCAGATAGTTCTCCAGCAATTCGATCTGGGTCGACTTGCCGGACCCATCGATCCCTTCAACAACAATCAAGCGTCCCGGACAGGAATGGCCGTCGATCATTTCCCGCCCTTCCTTCTGGCCCTGTTCTTCAGGATCTGGGCAATGGACCGCCGGAGTTCCTGTTGCTGGATCTGGATCGGCTTCATGGCATCGACGATCTCGAACTGGTGTTCATGGGCCATTTGACGGTAGATTTCAATCAGACGTTTCTGATAGATCACGAACGAGTCTTTTTTCCTGTTTGCGAGATTCAGGTCCATTCCGGCTTCATAGTAATCAAAGTAGCGTTCATCCCGGGATTTCCATTGAATGCGGTTCAGAAGATCCTCAAAACGGACATCCAGATAGATTGTCCTGACCGGCGAAAGGGCAAAGTCAAACATCCGCCCTATCCATTCCCTGTCTATTCCGCGGATAACCGCTCTTGCGAAAACGGTATAGACGTACTGTTCCGCAATCACAACCTTCCCCGCCGCCAGTGCAGGAATGATGACATGCTCGAACCGGTCGACGAAGTCGGCCGCATAGAGGAAGCAGAATGTCACCGGATCAAGGGTATTGCGCTCTTTCAGTTTGGAAATGGCACCCTGAATCAGTTCAGCCGTATTGCAGGGAGAAACCACCACACCCTGTCCCCGCGATTCGAAATAGAGCTTCAGGAGCTCTGCCTGGGTGGATTTCCCTGATCCATCGGTCCCTTCGATCGCGATCAGCGACCCCGGGTATTGCGATGTCTTTTCCAAGAACAGACTCCCATCGGAAATGCCTAACCCAATCTCTATCAAATTCCTGCCCTGAAAATACTTCGATATTTGACAGAGATCCAAAACATTGTCAATCAAGTTCCCGGTTCTATCGTGTTCTGAGGCACCCGAGAGTCCGGGCACGAATCGTCAGGGGCTTTTTCGAAATGACGGCTCCGTTGGAACTCCAGATCGCAAAACGATAGGAACGACAAGGAATCAATCCATGGATACGATAGACATTATGCGGAACATCAGCCACCAGAACGCCCTGGCGGTAAAGCAGATAATCTGTCGCCTGTGGTACCCTGGTCCACTGCAGGTAGAAACCGTCCCCCTCCTGAAAAGGAACGATATGGATGAAGGTCGGGGGAGGAAGGCTCGTAAATCCGCCCCCCCGTTGGGCCTGGGGAGTCGTCGGGACTGTCGGGGAAGCTGTCACGGCGTTACTGGAAGAAGCTGTTTCAGCGCTTCTGCCGGAATGGCCGGAACCGGACGAATCTCCGAACAACCCGGCCAGAAGACCATGGGGATTATTCCAGACAGACGACGAACAGGAGGCCGTTACGAAGTGCGACAGGCCCAGGAAAACCCGAAAGAGATTCCCAACAAATTCTTTTTTCATTTTCTATAAACACTTATACTCAAAAAACGGTTTGACATGGACCTCTTCTCCTGCGATAATTCCAGAAAGTTGACCGGGTCTGACAGACTCAAAACAAACCTTACTGGCGAACAACCTTCATGATTGAACCTCTGAAAACACGGATCGTTGTGGGCTCGGACCATGCTGGTCTACCCCTCAAGAATTTTCTCCGCGACCGCCTCTCCGAATCCGGCGTCCCCGTGGACGATGTCGGAACAGAGACTCCCGATTCGGTAGACTACCCCGACTTCGCCGAGAAGGTTGCCCGGGAGATTCGCCCGGAGTCCGGAGAGATCGGCATTCTGGCCTGCGGCACCGGTATCGGCGTTTCGATCGCGGCCAACAAGATCCATGGCATAAGGGCCGCACTCGTCTACAACGACGAAACGGCCTCGCTCGCCCGCCAGCACAACAATGCCAACATCATTTGCCTTGGCGGACGGGAAGTTTCACCGGAAGATGCCCTCAGGTGGGTCAGAATCTTCATGTCGACCCGCTTTGAAGGGGGACGCCACCAGCGCCGCCTTGACAAGATTGCCGCACTCGAACCCCCTGTCCGGGAACATTCTTCATCCTAACAGTCTTTCCGAAAGGATTAAAGCCGATGCACTGGTTGATGCAGACGGACCCTGAGGTACACAGGGCCATCACAGAAGAGATCCAGCGCGAACAGCAGAAACTGATTCTGATCGCGTCAGAAAACTATGTCAGCCGGGCCATTCTTGAAGCCGTCGGTTCGGTCATGACGAACAAATATGCCGAGGGATACCCCGGCAGACGCTATTACGCCGGTTGCGAAGCCGTCGACCAGGTGGAAACGCTCGCGATCGAACGTGCCAAGACTCTTTTCGGCGCAGAACACGCAAATGTTCAGCCCCACTCCGGATCACAGGCCAACATGGCGGTCTATCTCGCCGCACTGAAACCGGGAGACACCATCCTCGGGATGGATCTGTCCCATGGCGGGCATCTGACCCACGGCAGTTCCGTCTCCTTTTCGGGGCATTACTACAAGGCCGTTTTCTATGGTGTCAGGCGGGAAACAGGCCTGATCGACTACGAGCAGGTCGAAAGTCTGGCACGTCAGCACAGACCCCGCATCATCATTGCCGGCGCGAGCGCGTATCCCCGGACGATTGACTTTGCGTTCTTCCGGAAAGTTGCCGATGAAGTCGGTGCGGTCCTTCACGTGGACATGGCCCATTTTGCCGGGCTTGTCGCGGCCGGATTGCATCCGTCCCCTTTTCCTTATGCCGATTTCGTGACGACATCGACCCACAAGACGCTCAGGGGACCAAGGGGCGGGATGGCCTTTTGCCGCCAGGAATGGTCCAAACAGCTCGACAAGGGTGTTTTCCCGATGATGCAGGGGGGCCCCCTCATGCACGTCATCGCGGGAAAGGCAGTCATGCTTCGGGAAGCTGCCAATCCGGACTTCAAGTCCTACAGTCTCCGGGTTCTCGAAAATGCCAGGATTCTCTCCGAAACCCTTGCAGGACACGGATACCACATCCTGACTGGCGGGACTGACAACCACTTGATGCTGATCGATCTCAGATCCAAGGGATTGACCGGAAAAGAAGCCGAGGGTTTTCTTTCCGAAGCCGGCATTTACTGCAACAAGAACGCTGTCCCTTTTGACGACAAGCCTCCCACCGTTACCAGCGGAATCCGTCTTGGAACACCCGCCATCACGACCCGCGGATTCCTTGCGGAAGAAATCAGGGAAGTGGCGGAAATCATCCATCGGATTCTGGATAGCCGTGGAAAGGAATCCGTCCTGAAAGAAGCGAAGGGATCCGTTTCTTCCCTTCTGGAAAGACATCCGATCTACACTGATCTTGACTGATACCCGGATCAGAGGGGGATTTCCAGGATGAAATGCCCTTTCTGTACTGCTCCCGATACAAAGGTCAGCGATTCCAGACTGACCGGTGACGGGTTTGGGATCCGCCGTCGACGATTCTGTGAAGCGTGCAGACGGCGGTTCACCACTTACGAATGGGTTCAGGAAACCATTCCGGTCGTCAAGAAAAAAGATGGACGACGGGAACCCTTCGATCGGCAGAAACTCCTCAAGGGACTCACCCTTGCCTGCCAGAAAAGACCCATATCGCGTGCAAGCCTGGAAGAACTCGCCCTGGGCATTGAACGAACCCTGATTGACCGCGGGGATCCCGAAGTGGATGGCCGAGAGATCGGCGAACGGGTGATGGAGGCCCTGGAAAAACTGGATCGCGTGGCCTATGTGCGATTTGCATCCGTCTACCGCAATTTTCAGGATCCTCACCAATTTCTCGAGGAATTGAAGCGCCTCATCGATACAGACGCTCCTCCCTCCACCCCATGATTCCAGTCAATATTCTTCCCCTGACCGGACTTCCGTCCCCTTTTCTGACCTATGGATGGTCAGAGGGAGTACCGGTTCCCGGAACAAGGGTCCGGATCCCGCTGGGAAAGCGGGAAGTGGCGGGTCTGGTCTGGACTCAGGATTCGGTCATTTCCCCATCCGGATTTTCTCTGAAGCCGGTTCTCGAAGTTCTGGATCCATTCCCTCTGATGCCCCCGGAGCTATTTCCCATTCTTTCCTTTACATCCTGGTTCTACAGGATTCCACTCGGACTCGTTCTGCGCGGGGCTCTTCCACCCTCCACGACAAAGCCGGTCCCTCTCCCGAAACGCTTCCGGACCCTTCCGGAAGACAGAACAACCGGGAATATCCTTCCGGAAAATGACCTTCCCGATCTGACTGACGACCAGTCGAGCGCACTCGAAACATGGAGATCTCTTGCCAAAGACGAGACATTTTCGTCTACGGTTCTCCGGGGTGTCACCGGATCCGGAAAAACCCGACTGTATCAGGAAATGGTCATGGACACCCTGTCCAGGGGAAAGCAGGCACTCATCCTGACCCCGGAAATCGCCCTTGTTCCCCAGATGGAACAGTCTTTTTCGGGCATTCTCGATGGAGTTGCCACGATCCATAGCCAGATCTCCCCTTCCAAAAGACTGGATTCATGGATCTCCATCCTGAACGGAAAAAAATCCCTGGTCATTGGTCCCCGCTCCTCATTTTTTGCCCCCCTGACACGTCTCGGGCTGATCATTGTGGACGAGGAACACGATCCTGCCTACCAGTCCTATGAAGGACTGGCTTTCAATGTCCGCAATCTGGCCATCAAACATGCACAGAATCTGAAAATCCCAATCATCCTGGGATCGGCAACTCCCCTGGCAGAATCCTTCTATTATTCCCACACAGGGAAATATCATTGCCTTCACCTCCCCAGACGGGTCCATGCCCAGCCGTTGCCTCCGATCCTCCTTGCCCGACAAACCCGAAGCGACCAGTTTGTCCCCCCCGCAGTTTCAAACGAAATCCGGACAAATCTTGATCGTGGAGAGCAGACAATCATCCTGCTCAATCGACGGGGATATGCCCCATTCCTGAGATGCGTGTCATGCGGCTTCTCGGTTTCATGCAGACGATGCTCTGTCCATATGGTTCTCCACAAAAAGCCCGATCGGCTTCTTGTCTGTCATACCTGCGGAGACCGGTCTCCCGCACCGGCCCAATGTCCCCAGTGCGGAGGAAACCTCATGGCCGAAGAGGGGATGGCGACCCAGAAAGCGGAAGAATGGCTGCGCCTGAAGTTTCCCGGATCCCGGATCGAACGAATGGATCAGGATCGGACGGATCAGAAAACGAATGCCTTGGGGGAGTTTCAGAGGGGAGAAGGCGATATTCTCATCGGGACACAAATGATCGCCAAAGGCCATGACTTCAAAAAAGTCACTCTCGGTATCGTTCTTGAGACCGACCGAGCGATGGCCCTACCGGATTATCGGGGGGAAGAACGGGCTTTCCAGCTCGTCCTTCAACTTGCCGGGCGGGTTGGCCGTCATCTGGACGGAGGCCGTGTCCATGTCGTAACGCGAACTCCCGAGCTTCCGTTCTACGCATTTCTGGGCCGCTACGACTGGGAGGGGTTCCTGCAGAAAACACTCAAGGAACGGCAGTCTCTCGGTTATCCACCCTTTGGGCGGATGGCACTGCTGACCATTTCGGACAGATCAGAATCCCAACTGATCGACGCTCTGCATAAAGCCTCCCTGGAGCAACTCCAACTCCCCGGCAGAGGACCATTCACCATCATGGGACCGGTTCCAGCCCCCATCTACCGGGCACGCCTTCTCTACCGCTTCCAGTATCTGGTCAAAGCCCCATCCATCGAAACCATCCATACCGTCCTGGATACAGCGCTCCGTACCTTCGCCCCTTTCAAGGGAGTTCGGGTGGATTGGGCAGTGGATCCGCCAGATCTTCTGTCCTTTTAGGATCACTCGCCTTTCGGACGGGGACACCCAAACCAGATTCCATGCGATATCGCTCGAGTACCCTCGCTGGATAAATCACTCCCATGTATCGATCATTGTCCAAGGCATACAGGTTGTTGGTTCCGCGTTCTATCGCGTCAAAAAGGGTCATCCATGATTTGTTTTCAAGGTAGATGCGATCTCTCGGAGCGTTCGTAAGACTCAAGGATCCCACAGTCCTGTCTGCCCTTAATGGTTCCGGGACTTTCTTCAATTCCTCCCAATCCAGTCCGCCCTGGAAAACCCCTGTCCCATCGAACACAGGCAGTCGACTTTGTCCGGACGGATAGAAGTGGTCCCGATAGGCCTTCTCCAGCGACTCTGTCATCCGAAGGGCATGCAGGTCCAGTTCGACCAGGTGCGGAATACTCTGCTTCTTCAGAAAAGAGACCAGACCCAGCCGCCCTTTCCAGACCACGACACTTCGTGCGAGATGCACTCCAAAAAAAATCAGTCCAAAACCGAAAATCAGGGAACCACGCGTCGCAAGAGCAAGACCAATCAGAGTCAGAACCCACGCAAAACCCAAACCTCCCTGAGTCGCCCACACAAAACTCCGGGAAGACTTTGTCTCTTCTTTCCCCGGAAGGAAAATGGCACCCATGTCGAACGGAAGAACGGGAAGGAGATTGATCAGTGCCAGAAACAGATTGACTTTCATCGCAAAAAAGATAAAAGGAACAATTTCTTCGGAAAGAGGATCCGGATGCAGGCGGATGGAAGCATCCAGATGATGGAGCGCAATTCCTGTCGCGAGATTGAACAACGGACCACCCATCCTGACCATCCGGTCTCCAGGATCCGTGCCCATAAAACTTTCTGCTTCTCTTGGAACTCCACCCCAGACGGTGAGTTGATTGCCGTCGTAAAATCTCCTGAATATTTTTGAAAAAAGCTTGTGTCCGCTTTCGTGGATCAAAACGCACAGAAAATAGACCAGAATGACAATGCCCCCGACAATTCCGTCAAACAGTACCCCCTGCCCCGGATAATGGGTCGGAGCCATCTCAAAGGCCCCCGCCCAGAAGAGGAACAAGGACAGGAAAACCCAGGAACCGTCAAATCGGAATCCGGAAGAGGGGAGTTCTGCACGTGGCCCTCTTTCCAGACTCATTCAGACCAACCTGTTTGATTGGAAGCGTGGAAAAAACTTTCGGAAAGGCAGATTGAAAAGATTCTTTCCAATGGTTCGGGAAAATGACCGATAGTCATGAGAGCCACAGAGGATCATGGCATACATCGAGAGGATATGGGGGTATTTCTGAACCAGCCGGAAATAAATCCCGGGAAACCGGTAAATAATCGTGGCCAATCTCCGGGCTTGTGAAAAGTCACGAAAAATATCCCGGACGGCCCATTCCGCATAGGACTGACTGGCCTTCCCGGGATTCCACCGATGCATCAGGATCTCTGAAACGGATTTTTTCGCGGAAAGCATCGCATAATAAATCCCCTCCCCCAGGAATGGATCCACCATCCCTCCGGCATCCCCGATAAAAAAAAGTCCTGGAATGATTCCATGCACCGTCGATTCCTGGTAGTCAGGGATCAACCAGGTACTGGATTTCTGTCCATCTTCAGAGGGGAGGGAGTTCCCCAGAAGTTTTTCTATAAAGACCTTCAGTGTTCCCAGAGGATTCTCCAGGGGTTTGGCAAACCCGACAACACCAACGTTATTGCCTGTTCCGGATTTTGGAAACGACCATCCATACCCGCCGGGAACCGATCCAAGATCAATCAATACATCAGAGCGCCTTGAGGGCCTTTCGCATTTCAGTATTTTTTCCGACGACGGATATCCATGCTGGACCGATCTCTTTTTCCGGATCCGCTTCGATTGTTCCTTACCAGAATTGCCCAGAAATCGGTAAACCTGGCTGGTCGCTCCATCAGCTCCGATCAGTACAGGCGATTCGAATACTTCAGACCGGCTCGTTGTCAATCGAAAGGAGGCACCATTCCAGAGAAGATTTGCCATCGTCCTGTCGGTAAACACTTGTGCCCCGGCAGCCTTGGCTTTCTCGACAAGAAAAAGGTCGAACTCTTCCCGATGAAACTGGTAGGCAATCGGACGATCCATCTCCACTTCGACCGGATCGTAGTCCAGATAAGACAAAGAAACACCCGTTGTCACTTCATGGGGCAGAAGATCCCACCCTTTGGGCAGAAAAGGGGCGGAGCGGGCCGACACGCCACCGCCGCAGGTTTTGCTCCGCGGGAAGGAACTGCGATCAAATCCGGCAACCTGAACGCCGGCTTCCGAAAGAAGCCGGACGGCTGTCGCCCCGGCCGGTCCCAATCCGATCACGATTGCTTCTACTTTGATCGGGGATTGACTGATAGTCGCATCGGCAGACATAGCACCCCTAGCACTGGGGAAATTCCCGTTCACGGCACAAATTACAAGGTGGAAGTCCAACCGATATGGTGCTGGGTCAGAAAAGCGGAAATGATGGAAAATGCATTCGTGAAGATCAGGACCCCCATGAGAATCAGGAAAACACCGGAAAACTTGGTGATCGCCGGAATCCATCGGGAAATTTGCTTGAAGCTTCCCAGAAACGAGTTGAACATCAGCGCTGACAGCAGAAATGGAATGGCAAGCCCCAAAGAATAGGCGGAAAGCAGTTCGATCCCTTTTACGACCTTCCCCTGGGTTCCGGCATAAAACAGGATACTGCCAAGGATTGGCCCAACGCATGGAGTCCATCCTGCCGCAAACCCGACACCGATCAGGAATGTTCCCAAAACAGTGGATTTTCTCTGGCCGACTGGAAGGCGAAATTCATGGTTCAGAAACGGAAGTTTGAGCCAGCCCGCAATGAAAAGACCAAAAAGGACAATCAGGATCCCCCCCAACTTCCGGATGACCGTCTGGTAAGTCAGGAGAAACTGGCCCACAAAAGAAGCGGATGCACCAAATCCCACAAATAGCGTGGAAAATCCAAGAACGAATATCAAGGAATGCCACATTGTGGTTTTTGTCACTTCAGAGCGGGAAAAAGACGAGTTTTTTCCTGTCAGGTCGTCAAAGGACAAACCTGTTACAAACGAGATATAGGAAGGAACGATGGGCAGTACGCAGGGAGAAACAAAGGAAACAAGTCCTGCCAGGAAAGAAAGCGGTATCGTAACGGAAGGATGATCCATAGAATCGTTTGGAACCAGAAGAGAAACCGGTCAAAAGTGCGAATGCTGTCTCTTTAACGGTTCAGACAGATATTTGCGTTGAAAAACCGGATCCGTCCAGTCCACAGCCCCTTCAATCACCCAACGGATGCGACCGTCAGGATCGATAAGCACAGAGTCCGGCAACCCCCGGACTCCATAATGATCTGCCACCCGTCCAAAAGAATCCTTCAGTATATGATAGGTTACATGGCGGTCGTTCAAAAAGAACTTCAGTTTCTGCTGACCATCCAGACTTTCCGATATCCCATAGATGGCAAAACTTTCTGGAGCCCTCATCGACAAACGTTCAAGAGCAGGTATCTCTTTCAGGCAAGGAGCACACCACGTCGCCCAGAAATTCAGCAGAACCCATTTTCCCCGAAGGGCCTTCAGATGAACGACCTTTCCGTTCATATCATGAAGCCTGAAATCGGACGCTTTCTTCCCATCCGCCTGACCCCTTGCAGGAAGTAGAAGAAGTCCTATTCCAAAGAGTACCGAGAACAAACGCATGATCCGGTTCATATTCATGCCCTCAATAACCGGAATCAGCCTCTTTCTCCTTCAGGGCCAAATAGTCTTTCGGAGTCATCGGTCCCTTGTCCAGCAAGGATAGGACAAGCTCAAGATTCCGGCGAACGATCCAGTTCCTCGGCCCGATGACGTGCTGGGCAACAACTCCATTTTGATCCAGTATAAACGTTTCAGGAACCCCGGTAATCTTGTACTGATGATCAAGACGGTTGAGCGGATCAAGAGGAATGACAAAATGAATATTGTGCGACTGAAGGAACGGCTTAACCTGATTTGCATAAAACATGTTGTTTTCGTTCACCGCGATCAGGACGAACTTGTCTCCTACTTTCTGCTTCATTCCCTCATACATGATTTCCATGGACGGCATCTCCTGCTTGCAGGGCTTGCACCATGTCGCCCAAAAATTCAGCATTACCACCTTGCCACGGAAATCAGCGAGCCGGAGGGAGGCTCCATCAACTGTTTTCAGGCGAAAATCCGGCGCAGTCATCCCTACCTTGACAGGCGCAAAACGGTAGGTCAGAACGAGATAGGCCACAACACCAAGAAAAACAGCCCCACCTGCAAGGTAGGGCCAGTATTTCCGAACCACAGACATTATTGGAACTCCCTCAGGCAGCGTAAGCGTGCAAACCAGGAATGATAAAGCTCACACCCCAGTAAAGGAATACAACCGATACAAACCCGCCAATCGAGAACCATGCGCTCGGTGCCCCTCTCAGTCCACGCGTCATGCGGGCATGCAAGTAGGCTGCATAGACAAACCAGGTGATCAGGGACCATGTTTCCTTGGGATCCCATGACCAGTAGCCGCCCCAGGCTTCGTAGGCCCACATCGCACCGAAGATGACACCCAGCGTAAGCAGGGGAAATCCGACCATCACAGCCTTGTAGGTCATGTCATCGAGAGAATCCGTGTTTGGAAACTCTTTCAGGATCCATCCAGTCGTCCCCCTGGACTCCGAGCGTTTTTTCAACAGATAGATCACTGCAAGCGATGCGGAGATCCCAAATGCAGCATAAGACATGAACATGGTGAACACATGGATCTTCAGCCAATAGGAGTTCAATGCCGGATTGAGCGGCTCGACCATCTGGTATCTGTACGGGAGAAGTTTCGCTGCGCCGACAGCGAACAGGACGAGCGTCATGACGAACGCCCCCGCGACACGGACCTTGTACTTCATTTCCATGATCATGTAACCGAGAATCGATGCCCAGGAAAAAAGGAAGAGAGTCTCATACAGATTGGACCAGGGAGCATGATGATCGGCCAGACCTCGTCCCACCAACGCTGCCGTATTTACGACCCAGCCGGAAAAGGTGACGGTCGATGCCATCTGGCCCATTTCTTTCTTATGGGAGATAAGGAAAAGGAAGTACAGGATTCCGGCCACAAGGTAGAGAGCGACAACCGTGTTGTACAGCAGGAAGGATGACCCGATCGTATTGATGACCGACATTTCGACCCCCTTGATTCAGGCGTGGTTAAAGTCCGCAGCGTCAGGTGATATATAGGAAACGTAAAACACAATTACATTCGGACAACCCTTTTGGTCAACCGTATTGCACTAGCCCGCGACAACAGCAGTTGCCGAGCCTTCGGCGTTCAGGGAATCGGCTTTTCTGGGTACTCCGAGATCCCGAACGACCTGATGAAACTCCTTCTCGAATCCAAGCCTGTCCTTGTGTCCGAATCCGCCTACGGCAAGATGTACCGCACCCGACTGTTCCCTGATCCGAACCCATATCTTTCGATGATAGACATAGGAAGAGAGAAAAAGCCCTCCCACCAGAAGAAACGAGCCAGCCCATACAACCTTGACCCCCGGGTCCTTGGCAACTTCGAGACCGGTGTACATGGGAGCCTTGTAACCCGCAAAAACAATGAAGTACGGGATGGACTTCATCACCTGGATCTGGGGGAAATTATAAAAGTACCAGGGAGTCCCCAGTTCTTTTCCATTCTGGTAGATGGCAACCTGTATGGCAGGGTTCCCGGATTTCTCGGACTTACTATAAACAGACTTTGTCTTTGGATCAAAAGCAAAATCGGAAACATACCGGATAACCTTGAGTGAGAGATCCGTTTTCGGAACCGGAGCAAGGGTATTCCATGGGAGCATGACCTGCCCCAGAAACTGTTTCTTCTCCCGGTTGACGACCAGAACTTTTGCGTTCTTCAGACGATCGAAAGCATCGCCGAAGCTTGCCTGATAGAAGCGGAGCCCGTCATATTCAAGGGGATGATTGACACTGATGACCTTGTGGCGAACGACCTTCCCCTCTTTCAAGACATCCAGATCGCTGAAATAGGACTTGACCATTCCATTCGGGTAATGGTCGATCCAGAACTTGTTCACCCTGAGACTGAAATTGCCCTGGGGAACAAAGGTCGTGGAATGAACATAAAATGTTCCAAACAGCCGGAAGCCCAGCAAACTCCCCAGCAGACCGCCCCCAAGGATCACGATGACCGAGAGATGTGCCGTATGGGACCCGATCCGGCCGAGCACTCCCTTCTGGCCGAAGACAACAGTGTCGTTTCCGTCCGAAACGGTCTGGACCCTGTAGCGGCGTCTGGAAAGAACCGTCTTGATAAAGGCGGCTGCCCCCCCCTCCGGCATCGAATCCTTCGGAAGAGTCAATTCCTGATACTCTTTCTGCTTTTTCAGGAAGTCCCGGCTGACATTCACCTTTTCCCGGAACATGGATTTCACGGTGATCGGGAACCGGTTATAGACGCAGGAAAGCGCATTGATGCAGAGGAGAGAAAGAAGGGATACGTAATACCAGCTGTGGTAAATGTCATCGACCTTCAGCCGGACAATCCAGCCACCCCAGCGGTCGCCATAAGTACTGGTATAGAAACCGGGTTCGCGGCCCTGGTCGATGAATGTTCCGAAAATCGTCAGGAAAGCCAGAATCAGAAAGAGTGATATCGCCAGTCGCAACGAGGACAGAATCGAGAGAATCCTGGTTCCCCTGAGAGTAAATCCTTTCTTGTCGGACGTCTTCTTCCCAGAGCCTGGTTCTTTTGCCTCAAAATATCCAACAGCCCCAGTAAGCTCTATAGTCTGCTGCTCGTCTGGAGTCAATCCACCAGGCATTCACACTCCTCCATGCCTTTGAACGGCTATTTAAATATCTTTTTCGTGAAGTTCGGGGTTTTCCGGTCTGACTACTCTAAAACATCCCCTTTTCGGGGTCAAGGTAAATCCCCTTGAAGTTAAGGAAGCACAAGGCTTTTAAGAGAAGAAAAATGGTCGTTTTCCATTTTAAACCATTGGGTTTATCCAAAAAGCTCCGGCAGATCCAGGTCAGGGAAGGTGACCGGCAATCAAATACTTCAGCGTATTATCCGTAAAGGATATTCCACCACCGACCAGCGGAGATGCGATCGACTGGTTGAACGCGTTGTAGTATCCGGCGGTGAGCCAGATATGGTTCATCACAGTATAGGTGAAATAGGCCCTCGAAAACGGGCTCGGTGCAATAGGATTGTAGGAACCGATATTGTACAGCGTGAACGTAAATCTCAGGTTCTTCGAGAGGAAGACATCTGTTCCGACTCCAAAGCTGTTCTCGATCATTCCCGCCCGGACATCAAAGTTTCCGAACCGTTGGCCGAACTCGACGCTGAATTTGATGGAGGCATTGGTCTGAGTGACCTGAGAAGGACCAGCAACATAGTTCCCGTTGACCTGGGTATAAGGAACGCTCTGGGCGTAATTTCCCAACTGGGAAGAAACCACCTGGATACGATAGAACTTGTCGGACCTCGGATAAAGGTCCAGCGTGAAGAACCCGTCGGCGCTCTGGATTCTTGGAAAATAAAAGCCATACATCGAAACGTCGAGAACCATCTGATCCGATTTATGACTCATATCCGAAAACTTTTTCAGTGTCTTGTTCAGGTTGTTATAGACATCCGGGTTGTTTACAAGCTGGCCGACAGTTCCCTGACCGGAGTCGATCTTTGCCAGGATGCTGTCCAGGTGGGAAGCCGCTGAAT
>DAIEST010000176.1 GCA_027346125.1 Leptospirillum sp.
CGGCAACGCGGTTTTTCAGACGACCGAAAAGGACCTTTCTCAACTCTCCGGGAAGATCACCACGGAAATCAGGGACCGCCACGGGTTTGAACCATACCTCCTCATTCTCGGGCCCGAAGATTTGAAAAGGGCTATCGAGGAAAATCCTTTTCCCGAGGCTGAAACCGATCCTGGCAATCTGCATCTTTGTTTTCTCGCTGCCAGACCTGATCATCCCGATCTTGAGAAACTCTCTCGTCTCAAAAAGGAGAGCGAACGGTTTCACCTGACTGACCGCGTGTTTTATCTGCATGCACCGGAGGGAGTGGGGAGATCCAAGCTCGCTGCCAGTGTCGGGAAGCTCCTTGGTGTCCCGAGTACCGATCGCAATTGGAGCACCGTTTGTAAGATCATGGACATGGTGGAAGAGTAAAGGGTTATGCCAGCGTCCAGATGAAAATCTTGTGACCAAAGCAGGTGGCATTCTGGGATATTCGGAAACAAGGGATCGTTTTGATGGGCCTGATACTGAAGACTTTGCCATTGGCCGCACAGGGGTTCAAATCCCCTACCCTCATCCATATTTATTTTTTAGGATAGGATTGAACCCTGAAGCTTCGGATGCTCTCAAGGACTATGTGACTTTGTTTTGTCTAAGATGAAATGGCGCTTTGGAGTGGAGTGTTTATGAAGGCAACGATCGTGCCGTTCGCACGATTCATCCACAGCCAGTTATCAGCTCGGCGTCTTACGATTCCATCACGGACATCGGACCACAAGAAACGAAGAGGTGGTTTTTCGGGAAGACATCTTCGACCCTGTTACACGCATCAGACGATGACGGTTCGAAAGTCCGCTTGTGCCTATACTCATGAATCGTGGATCCAGCCTATGCCGAGACCACGAAGAACTGCGATCGCCCTGTTGATCAACTGAGCACCTGACGCCGGAACGGAGCAGGGGCCGCGTCCGGTGATCCCTGTCAATTCCGACAGCTTGTTTTGAGATCGTCGTCCCGCTAGGATTTTTTGAAGCCCCAACCGGGAAAGGACGGGATACTTGACACTCAAGCTCTTCCAGATCGACGCGTTCGCGGACCACGTGTTTGCGGGAAATCCCGCTGCGGTGCTTCCCCTCGAATCATGGCTGCCCGATGCCCTCCTCCTGTCCATCGCCTCCGAGAACAACCTCTCCGAGACCGCTTTCTTCGTTCCTGCGGAATCCGGATTTCACCTGAGATGGTTCACGCCGGTGTGCGAAGTCGACCTGTGCGGTCATGCCACTCTTGCGTCGGCCCACGTTCTCTTTCGGCATCTCGGTTACCCCGGGAACTCGCTTGTTTTCCATACCAGAAGCGGGGCGCTCGAAGTCGAAGAGAAAGACGGACTGATCGTCCTGGACTTCCCGGCTCGCCGGTCGAAGCCCTGTGCTCCACCGGACGAGCTGCTCCAGGGGCTTGGAAAAGTCCCTGTCGAAGTCTGGGCCGGAAAGTCTTATATCGCCGTTTACGAAAGCGCCGACGATATTCGCTCTTT
>DAIEST010000215.1 GCA_027346125.1 Leptospirillum sp.
CCGGATCGACCGGGTCTTCGACACCGTACTCGATGAAACCCGGAAGAACGCCCATGAATTCGTGTGGACAAACATCAGGTCGGTTGAGGACCTGGGTCGGACGCGCCGGGACGCCATGAACGCATTCCTCGAGGACTATCCCCTCGGGGCCCGGGAAGGCCGCTACAGGGAGTCCGGACTTCCAGAGCTTCCCTTTGGAGACAGGGAGTTCGGACTGGCCCTCTGCTCCCACTACCTCTTCCTCTACAGCCCGCATCTCGCGGAGGAATTCCACCTTCAGTCGATCCGGGAACTGTGCCGCGTCGCCGGGGAAGTCCGCATCTTCCCGGTTCTGGAGCTGGGGGCGGTCCGCTCCCGGCATCTGGATCCGGTCATCGACCGGCTTTCCCGGGAAGGATACCGGATCGCCCTCGAAGAGGTTCCCTACGAATTCCAGCGGGGAGGAAACCAGATGATGCGGGCGAGCCGCCAATGACGGAGCCGGGCGCCGGTTCAGACTCCCCGAAATCCCGGGACCCCCGGCCGGAATTTACCGTTCACGAGGTCCGTTCCGGCCCGGAAACCTTTCTGACCAACTCTTTTCTGATCGAGACCTCCCGCTCTCTTGTCGCCGTGGATGCGATGATGACCGTTTCTGACGCCCGGATGCTCCGCCGCTGTGCGGACAGGATCGGAAAACCGCTGGAGGCAGTGCTCATCACCCACGGACATCCCGATCACTACAACGGGGCGGGGACACTCCTCCAGGGAGTCCCGGGAGTTCCCGTCATCGCCACAGAGGGCGTCGACCGGGCGATGCGACGGATCGACGACGCCAAAGAAATCCAGTGGAAACCGGTCTTCGGAGAGGATTGGCCCAAAAACCGGGTCTTTCCCGACCGGTTCGTCCGGGACCGGGAAACGGTGCTTTTGGGCGGGGTCCCCTTCACGGTCCGGGAGATGGGACCGGGGGAATCCCACTGGGATCTTTGCTGGGTCGTCGGAAGTTCCCGTCGGGTGGCCTTTGCGGGGGACATGGTTTTTGGAGGGGTCCATTCGTTCATGAATGACGGCCACACGGCACAGTGGCTGAACAGTCTCGACAGGCTGGAAGAAGAGCTTTCCGGCACGGAAATCCTCTATACCGGCCACGGAAACCCGGGTTCACCCACCGGGCTGATCGACGGCCAGCGGCGTTATCTTCTCCATTACCGGGAAACTGTCCGGAGACTGGCAAGGGGAGCCGGCACCCTGGATGCCGATGCGAAAAAGGAACTCGTGCGCGCCATGAAAACGGTTCTGCCGACCGGCGACCTGGAGATCTTTATCACTGCCGGAGCGGACATCGTGGCCGCCGAACTGGCAACCGGATCAACGTACGGATCGGGATCCTCCCGATCCGCGCCCATCCCTTGAAAGATGTTTTCGGAGGAGGAACTGCAGTCCGAAACAGAGGGCGGCGACCGGGGCGCGGCGATTGACGGCAATGGACTGAGGATCGATTTCTCCTCTATCCAGAAGAGCCGGATGGAGAAGAAGGAGAGGGCCAGGAGGAGGTGTCAACGGAAACTCTTCAGGCAACAGAACGGATCGAACAACCGGCAAAGACCCCGGCCCGGATCGCCCGGACCTTCGAATATGCAAAAGATGTCCGGAAGGACGTGGCCCACAAGGCCACCCCGCTCCAGAAAAAATCGTTCGACCTTTTGGACGACCCTGTAGACGGAAAGGGGATCTCCCAGATCTCCCGGACGCGCCACTACCGCGGCCTTTTTTCTATTTCTGTCTGTCGGAAGCTTGGCCTGATGCTCACCAGATGGTTTTGAGTCGGGGGATGGCACGCAATTTCTCGTCCGCAGTCACCAGAGGAGCACGGTGGGCCATGGCAGTGGCAGCAATGAGGCGATCGGCAGAATCTTTATGATCGAACGAATCCGAACGTGAAAGGGTGGCAATGACAGGAGTAATGGGGAGGATTTCCAGGCGCAGAGCCGTGATCAATCCTTGCATGTAACGTTGCAGGGTCACTTCCGGGGGCAGGACGATCCGGCCTCGTTCGTGAAGAAGAGCGATTTCCCACCATGTGATATCGGCACAGGCCAGGTCGTTTTTTTCCATCCCGTTTTCCAATGCCCGGCGGGCTCTGGCCGTCAGGCGAGCCGGATCGCTCGCCCAGAACAGCAGGACATGGGTATCACAGATGATCTTCATCGGCGCTCCACGGCATCTCCTCAGTGGAACCCATGACATCGCCCAAGACAACCTTTCCCCGTAAAGCTTCCAACCAGTGCCGCGCCTCTTCGGCCGGATCTTTCTCCGGCAGCAGGCGGGCGATCACTTTTCCATGGGAAGTAATTCCGATCTCTTCACCCACAGAGATCCGCTTCAGATAGGCGGGAAGGTTCCGACGGAATTCGGTGACGCTGACAGTGCGCATCGTTCTCCTCAAAATAGGTGTACATATATTTTGTACATTTTGCATTCATCAATGGGAAAGCGCAAGACCAGACAGACAGGACAGACTGGAGCGGATTTCCGCTTCTCCGAAGCTTTGGGAGATCGCTTTCATCGCCCGGGATTCTCCCCCAACGGGAGTCGATCCCGGTTTCCAGGCGGGCAGGTGCCCGAAGAGGTCTTTTTCCGGAACGTACGAACCCTTCACGAAAACGTTCCCCCGGGGGGAAACCGGAACCGATCAGACGATCGACCGAACGAAGAAGATTCTGATCAGGATTCCGGAAAAATCAGGAGGAAGCGAAAGCGGCAATTTCCCGGGGCAGAGTCTTGCTCGGCGAAACGCAAAACACAGACAGAACTCAGGAGACGGAAGTCCGGACAAGGATCACGATCCCGATCACCCAGAACGCGTAGACGCCGGACATGAACACGACGAGCGACCGGATCTGGTGTTTCTCCGTGTTCAGCCTTCCCGACAGCCGCTTCAGATTCTCAAGACAGTCATTGCAGAAAAGATCTTTCCGATCCAGGACTTCATTCATCTGGAACATGGCGGACTCCTTTGGAAAAGGTTCGATATTCGACAAGACCGGAAGAAGCTCCGGTCGTTGATGGCCAGTGTAAGGGGGGAGCGTTACGTCCGCGTCAATCCGGCATCAAGAATTCCGGGCTTGCCTCGTGACACCTGTCACAACATGCATACAGAAACTTTCTTCTCCCAAAAAAACCTTCAGAAATTTGTCATAGGGAATAGGGACAGACACCGGAGTAAAAATAATTTACTATTTTGTAATATGAGGACAGGAGATTGGGGCTCTCCGGATGCGATCCCCGGATTTCTTTCCGGGGGAAAAGCTAAAGAGGCCGTTTCCGATGCCGACCCGAGAACGGGCCGGACATGGATCGATCCGGGATTTTCTGTGCAGTCCATGAAACGATCGTCCGCCCCCGATCCTCCTTCCCGCCCCGGATCCAGAAATTCCCGGGAGAAAGCGGGATCGGGGGCGGTGTCCGTCTTTCCCGTGAAACTCCGGCATCGGCTTCCCGGAAGTCTCCTTCGGACAAAGTCCGGCCGGAAGGAGTGAACAAGACACAGACAGATCCATTGCCCTTGAACCCTCTTCGTATCGCCTTCGTGGCCGTCCCCTCTTCTGGGAGGCATATATGCATATTCCGGAAACGGACAACGGGGTATTTTCCCGAACAACGGAAGTCATTGCGCTCCGGAAAGAACGGGGCGAAAAACCGACTCTGACCATGAGCGCGCTCCCGGACGACGGACCGTTGCGCATTTTTCCCGTGAGCCGGAGATTTGCCCCGAACCATCAAACAGGACCTCCCCCTTCTCTCTCCCGATATTTCTGCCTTCCCCTCCTGAAATCGGTTTTTCCTTTCCCCTTCCCGCTTCCTCCACCGGTTCCGGAAAAACGAAACCGGCTGCCGGCCAGAACGAATCCCGGAATGTGCCCCGACAACCCATCCCTTTCACCCTCTTGCGACGGACGAGGACAATGACCAGACTCTTTGAGCAAGAACAGGAGAAATACGATCCCCTGGAGAACCTTTCCTTCTTCCGGAGTCCCCTCTCCGTTCTCCGGCAACTCCGGAAGATTTCCGCCATGGGATGGTCCCTCTACCCATACATGGAAACCGTTCTCAGCCTTCTCTCCCAAGCCGTTCCCGACTGCGGGATCAGCGGATTCTATCTCGGGACCTCCCTCCATACCCGGTGCATCCGGAAAGGGATCGACTGGGGCCAATGGATGCTCCTCCACCGGGAGGGAGTCCTGCTCCCCTCCTCCCGCTCGGGCATCCGGCTTCTCGACCCCCTGTCGCTCCTGTCCCGGAAAACATCGGTCCTC
>DAIEST010000218.1 GCA_027346125.1 Leptospirillum sp.
GTCACGAAGGTCTCGTTCAACAGCACCCAGGACAAGGTATTCGTCACGGGAAGCAAGCTCAGGACATCCGATCTGATCTCTGCCGTGGACAACGTCAAGGGAAGCTCCTGGTATTGCAAGGCTGAAGCCCAGTAGACATTCCGCTGCGACTCTGGGCGACCTGCCCGATATTGGAATCGGGCCATAAAAATATCGCTTCCGGGAATTGTCCGGGCTCGGGGCGTGCCGGTCGCTTCGTGGGTTCTCCGCCCGGAATTCGGGATTTTGCTGCCCCGGTCATCGCGGCGGCGGCCATGTCCAGTTCCGTTTCGGTGGTCATGAACACCCTTCGGCTCGGGCGGGAGTCTTTGTGAAACGATCTCTCAGACATGCGGGTTCCTGTGCATTGTCCTCCGCAAGACAAGCGGCCTGAGATGGAGCACGGACAATCACGATTCCGGGACTTCGATCCATACGGCAGACGCCCCGGACAAGCCGGAGCGTCTGTTCGATGTTTTCGAAGAGCCTCTCCACAAAGGAAAATCCTCAGAAAATCCGTTTCGGTTTTCGGGCTGGTTCGAATGTTGCATTATTGGGATTGACCCGATAGAATTCAGGGATTCTGCAGTTCGGAGAAAGTGACTCCGTGCGGTGCAGCCGGGAGAGGGAAAGACAGACGGATCGGGTCTGTCCCCCTTCAATTCACCATATCCCCGTATCTTGTCTTCAATCGTTTCGTCCATCGATCAGGGTCTCTATCGTATCGAACCTGTCCGGGGGAACTGAATCTTTCCCGGAACTCTTTGTCTCGATGAGGAGCGAGGATACAGGACTTCCCGGAGCGATCCGGGAAAAATGTTACCGGTTCGATATCTCCACGGATTCCGTTCGGATGGACACCAAACCCTTTACGAAGGAGTAAAGCAACATGGCAACGTACCAGAAAATCACCCCCCCGAAAAACGGCCAGAAAATCGAAATGAAAAACGGGAAACTCCACGTTCCCGACAATCCCGTCATTCCGTTCATTGCGGGCGATGGCACCGGTCAGGACATCTGGAACGCTTCCGTACGGGTATTCGACGCAGCGGTCGAGAAGGCCTACAAGGGCAAGAAGAAGGTGGAATGGTTCGAAGTGTTTGCAGGCGAGAAGGCCAATGAAGTCTATGGCCCCAACACCTGGCTTCCCGAAGACACCCTGAACGCCTATCGGGAATTCCTCGTCGCCATCAAGGGCCCGCTCACAACCCCGGTCGGTGGCGGAATCCGGAGCATCAACGTGACTCTTCGCCAGGAACTGGACCTCTATGCCTGCGTCCGGCCGGTTTCCTGGTTCGGCTCTCCCAGCCCGGTCAAGCACCCTGAACTTGTCGACATGGTGATCTTCCGCGAGAACACCGAGGACATTTACGCCGGCATCGAGTGGCCCACCGGCGATCCGATCATTGCAGAGCTTTTCAAGGTGTTCGAGAAGGCCAACGTCATGAAGAAGATCCGTTTTCCGAAAACGGCCAGCATCGGCATCAAGCCTGTCTCGGAAGAAGGGACCAAGAGGCTTGTCCGCTCTGCGATCAAGTATGCCCTCGCAAACAACCGGAAGAGCGTGACCCTCGTCCACAAGGGAAACATCATGAAGTTCACGGAAGGGTACTTCCGGAAGTGGGGATACGAACTGGCCAAGGAAGAGTTCGGGGACAAGACCGTCTCCTGGGACGACTGCGGCGGCAATCCGCCGGCAGGCAAGCTCCTGATCAGGGACGAAATCGCCGACGCCTTCCTCCAGAAGATTCTCCTCCGTGCCAACGAGTTCGACGTGATCGCCACATTGAACCTGAACGGGGATTACCTGTCTGACGCCCTGGCCGCGCAGGTTGGAGGAATCGGCATTGCCCCAGGCGCCAATATCAACTACGAAACCGGCGCCGCAGGCTTCGAAGCAACCCACGGAACCGCCCCCAAGTACGCAAACCAGGACAAGGTCAATCCCGGAGCGGTCATTCTTTCCGGCGAGATGATGTTCCGGTACATGGGCTGGACGGAAGTGGCCGACATGATCGTGAAAGGGGTCCGCGGAGCGGTCGATGCAAAACGGGTGACCTACGACTTTGCCCGTCAGCTCGAAGGTGCCACGGAACTCAAGTGTTCGGAGTTCGGAACGGAGATCATCAAACACATGTAATGGTCTTGCGCTCTGGCGTCGAAGGGACGGGACATCCGTCCCTTCCGGCCCGGACGTTTCATCCGGAATCCCCCCTGTTTCCGAAGCCATCCCCGGTCAACCGGATTTTCCCCGTCAGCATCCGCCACGGCGTTTCCCGCGGACTTCTCCCCCGTCACCCCCCTTTTCCGTCAAGAGAGATCCCGGCTCAAACCGTGGTAGGATACCCGAACCGTCAGGGGAGCGTTCTCCTTGTCCGACACACATCCTCCAGAAAGGAGTGCCCATGGGATTTCCCTCCGGGACTGTCTTCCTCATCGATGTAGACGACACTCTGTTCGACAACGACCGGTTCGAATCCGACCTGAGAGCGTTTCTCGAAGAACGCTTTGGAACAAAAGGGCGGGATCGGTACACCGAGATCTTCGAGTCGTTGAGAGCGGAAGTGGGCTATGCGGACTTTCTGGGCGCGGCACAGAAATTCCGGATCGACCAGGATCAGCACATGCAGACTCTGTCCCTCGCGTTCTTTCTCCGGGATTATCCATTCTCCATGAGACTCTACCCGAACGCACTCGATGTCGTAAGCCACCTCGATACGATGGGAACCACGGTCATCCTTTCGGACGGAGATGCTTTCTTTCAACCCCACAAGATCGACCGGAGCGGCATCCGCAAAGCCGTCAGGGACCGGATCCGGATTTATGTCCACAAGGAAAAGATGCTGGCGAGGATCCAGGAGGAACATCCGGCACCCCACTACTGCATGATCGACGACAAGATCCGGATTCTCTCCGCCATGAAAAAGGAATGGGAAAACCGGCTGACAACAGTCTTTGTCCGACAGGGCCACTATGCCCGGAACCCCGATATCACTGCCCAATACCCTGACCCCGATATCGCCATCGACCGGATCGGGGATCTTCTCCTGCACCGGAAAGACGCGATGGAGTAAACCTGTCTCTGATTCCAAGGAGGGAACCCATGCACAACAGATCCGACATGATGCCGCTTGCACAGCGTCCCGCATGGCTCGCGCTCAAGGAGCACCACTCCCGTCTCCTGAAAAAGGACCTCCGGACCCTGTTCGAGGAAGATCCGGACCGGGGAGAACGGATGACCGCATCCGCTGCCGGCCTGTTTCTGGATTACTCGAAAAATCGCATCACGCAGGAAACGCTCCGCCTCCTGACGGATCTTGCCCGTGAGACCGGCCTTCCGGCACAGATCGAACGGATGTTCAGGGGCGAGAAGATCAACAGCACGGAAAACAGGGCCGTTCTTCACGTCGCTCTGCGCGCCGCTCCGGAAGACGTCATCATGGTCGACGGAAAGAACGTGATCCCTGGCGTATACGCTGTCCTGGACAGGATGTCCTCATTTGTCCGGAAGGTCCACGATGGCACATGGACGGGATACACGGGAAAGAACGTACGAAATGTCGTCAATATCGGAATCGGAGGATCGGACCTCGGTCCGGTGATGGCGTTCGAGGCCCTGAAACACTATTCCCGAAGGGATATGACCTTCCGGTTCGTCTCCAACATCGACGGGACCGATTTTACAGAAGCCACCCGGAACCTCGATCCGGCAGAAACGCTGTTCATCGTCTGTTCCAAGACATTCACCACGCTCGAGACGATGACCAACGCATCGACCGCACGTGCATGGCTCAAAGCGTCGCTGGGGTCGGACGACGCGATCGCCCGGCACTTCGTCGCCGTCTCGACCAATACGGAGGAGGTCCGGCGATTCGGAATCAATCCGGAAAACATGTTCGGGTTCTGGGACTGGGTAGGAGGCCGGTACTCCATGGATTCGGCGATCGGTCTTTCCACAATGCTGGCCGTGGGTCCCGAACGGTTCATGGAGATGCTTTCGGGCTTCCGGAAGATGGACATCCATTTCCGCTCGGCCCCTCTCCCGGAGAACCTCCCCGTCATTCTGGGACTTGTCAGCTTCTGGGAAAACAGTCTCTTTGGCTGCGCCACCCGGGGGATCTTCCCCTACGACCAGTATCTTAAACGCTTCCCGGCCTACCTCCAGCAATTGACCATGGAGAGCAACGGCAAGCATGTCACAATGTCGGGAACGAGGGTCGGGTACGATACAGGTCCCGTTTTCTGGGGAGAACCGGGGACAAACGGCCAGCATTCCTTCTACCAGCTCATCCATCAGGGAACCCGGATCATCCCCTCCGACCTGATCGGCTTTCTCCACTCCCTGAATCCGACAGGTTCCCATCACACGATCCTGATGGCCAACCTGTTTGCCCAGTCGGAAGCTCTCGCCTTCGGAAGAACCCCGGAACAGCTGAAGGAGGAAGGGGTTTCGGAAGACCAGATCCCCCATCGGGTCTGCGAGGGGAATCGGCCGACCAACGTGATCCTGGCCGAACGCCTGACGCCGGAAACGCTCGGCGCCCTCATTGCCCTCTATGAACACAGTGTCTTCACCCAGGGCACACTCTGGGGCATCGACTCCTTCGACCAATGGGGGGTGGAACTGGGGAAGATCCTGGCAAAACGGATCCTCTCCGAACTGGAAAGCCCCAAAAATCCGGATCTGTCCCACGACACCTCGACCAATGCGCTGATCCGGCGGTTCCGGAGTGCCCGCAGGCAGGAGTGAAGAGTCCCGATCCCCGTCCTGATCCCGCGCATGGCCTCAGGGCCTGACGGGTATTTGCACACAGACTCTTCCGGAAACGGCTCTGCCCGGCTGTGTGAACAGCGCCTCCCCGATGGGATTCATCGATCGTCTTTCAATGGGCAATGCTCAATGGTCCCTTCACTCCCCGAATGGGGGGAGTGAAGGTTTGCATCGATCATGAAAGAGCTTGAGCCGGGAACTCAAAAGGTGCAAGAATCCGGAACGTCATATTATGGACAGTCCGAACCGTCACAGCGCTTCCGGAGAACAGGAATGAACCCTTCCTTCAATCACCTCGGTCAACCCGTCGGATTTCCCGT
>DAIEST010000241.1 GCA_027346125.1 Leptospirillum sp.
GGCTTCGCCCCAATCCCTGTCATGCACTGCACCATCAACAAAAGACTGGATAATGCGGTCATGGTTCCCATCAAAGCCGCAAAAGCGGACACACTGTCGTTCCCACCAGGAGTCGGGCCACAGCACTGACTTGAGTCGGACAATGCTGCCAAAGTCGTCAAGAGATTCATGGAGCCCCCCTTCTCTGCTTATCCATCACATACACAACAGCAGACAGTAGCACTGTCTGACAGATCACCAGTTTTCTTCCTTGCGATGCAAGGAGCGCGCCCAAAGCGCAACCGCAATGCCCGTCAAGGTCGAAAGAAACATCACGTAATAAACCCAGATGTAATCACCGCGCCACGTCGGAAAGCGGTGGGCACCCAACCAGACCTGCAGGCAGAATCCGACCACGGTACCGCTTCCTACCGCAGTGAATCCCCCTACTACAGCATAGGCTACAAAACCCTTCATGGAGTTGCCCATGACCAAGCCCTCCCTAACCTTTTAAGATCATTACGTTGAAATAAGTGCATTCGGTCTGTCATGGCAAACAAACAAATCCTGAAAATAAGATGCAAAAACGGCTAGCCAGACCGATCGGGGCGATAATACGCCTGCCCAAAAAACTTGTCAAGACGATTTTTATGAGGGGAATGCCTCCTTAACAATGCCATTCAGGGATGCCCGGGGGAATCCTCTTCCAGGCATGATTTTCGAAACTATATACAAGATTTTGAGCCTTTCCCCATATTTTCCAGTCTGGACTCGGACAATATTTGTATCCCCCTCCTGAAGCACGGAGTTTTCCGGCACTTTTTTTGGTATAACCAATCCTGCGTGTTCATGAAAGATTCTACACCTGTATCCCCGGCATGCATGCCGGCGCTTTTATGGTAAAATCAAAACCCATGAAATCTTCCGAATCGGAACATACCGAAATCTGGCATTCCCCCAAGGGAAAAAGAATCCGGGAAATCGTTCTTGGCATGAACGATGGAATTGTGACGGTGATCGGGTTTCTCGGTGGCCTCACCGGTTCTGCGTTTTCCGCGCGAACCGTTCTCTTTTCAGGAATAATGACCGGGATTGCCGGGTCCTTGTCCATGTTCCTTGGCGGGTACCTTTCCGCCAAATCCCAAGGCGATTTTTTCCAGCGGGAACGCGACCGGGAATGGAAAGAAATTCACGAGGTCCCCGATATCGAACGCCAGGAGGTCTATGAGATCTTGCTATCCATGGGTTTTTCGAAAGAAGAATCCCTCCTTTTCAGGGATCGGATCACGTCCGATCCCAAAAGATGGCATGATTTCATGATGAAGGAAGAGTTGGGCATTCTGGGGACAGGATCAGAACGCCCGCTCTCCGAAGGAACATGGTTGGGGTTTTCGTTCCTGATCGGCAGCATTCCACCCATCCTTCCCTACGCATTTCTATCCAATACGGGAACCTCATTTGACATTTCACTTCTGCTTTCCCTCTTCTCCCTGGGATTGCTGGGCATCCTCAAATCCCGTCTCACCCGGGAACCGATATACAAAGGGGCAAGCGAAATGGTTATTCTCGGAGGAATCGCCGCCCTGTTGGGACTCTTTCTTGGAGCGATGCTTCCACGTATCATGAGATTCCATTCGTGAAGCCACTGTCATATTTCTTCCGACAATCAACATCCGTTCCATTCATCTGAAGCAGGAGAAGAAGAAAATGGGTCGTTTTCGCTACCATGTTTTCGCGTGTACCAACAAACGGACCGATGGACATCCCAGGGGCTCCTGCATCGACAGAAACGCGGAAGAGATCCTGTCGATGTTCCGGGAAGAACTGAAGCTTCACGATATTCCGCAACCGTTCTGGATCAACAAATCTGGCTGCCTTGACGCCTGCGAGGAAGGTCCCGTCTTTGCCATTTACCCGGATGGCGTTTATTATCGGATCCAGTCAAGAGAAGATGTGCGCCGTATAGTTAAAGAACACCTGAGTGGTGGAGTCATCGTCTCCGACCTTCAGATCCCGGTACCTTCAGAGACACCCTGATTCGGAAATGGACGGAAGGAATCCCTTGGGCACGACTCCTGCACTGAACCAGCCTGTCACAGTATATGCTCCGGCCTCTGTCGGAAATATCGGACCGGGATTCGACACTCTGGGCATGGCCGTAACGGGAATGGGCGATACCCTGACCGGAGTTCTGGAATCACGGCCGGGAACGGACCGGATTACGGCGATTACCGGAGCGTGGACAGAGCTTCCGACGGACCCGAAACTCAACACAGCGACAGTTGCGGCCAGAATACTGCTGGACAGAGTCAAGGATCATTCCGGCATGAAGATCACTGTCTCCATCCAGAAAGGGGTTCCCGGCTCAGGTCTGGGTTCCAGCGCAGCCTCTGCCGTTGCGGGTGCCTATCTGGCCCAGGAACTTCTCGGAAATCCCTTTACAACGGACGATCTTCTGGAAGCCGCCGCCGAGGCCGAATCCGCCGTGAGCGGAGGATACTTCCTTGATAATGTCTCAGCCTCCCTCCTGGGAGGAATTACCGTGTCAAATTCGGGGATGCGGCAGTCTTTTCGGTTTGGTACATTGCCCGGGCTCCACTTGCTCTTTCTCATTCCCAGATCGCTGGTGAAAACATCAGAAGCCAGACGGGCCATCCCTCCCAATGTGCCGATCCAGAACGCCGTCGGAGCCCTTTCCAACACCGCCGGGATCCTGACGGCAACCCACAGGCAGGATGCGGATCTCTTCTGCAGAATGCTCATCGATCCGCTGATCCAGGGATACCGGGAACCGCTGATCCCACACTTTCAGGAACTCCGGAAACAGGCACTTGAATCCGGCGCCCGTTCCTTTATCATTTCCGGCGCAGGTTCCACGATGCTTGCAGTAACAGACAAACCGGAAGATGCATCACGGATGGGCGAAGCCCTGGAACAATACATCCTCAGGAATTCCCTGCCGGTACTGGTTCGGTCCTCGACCATCGATAACGAAGGAGTCAGACGTGTTGCCCCCTCCCATTTATGACATTCGCAAATCATATGACGAGAACTATCAGTTCGGACCGTTCTTTTCAGGGATCCCTCCAAAACCGATTCCATCGACCCAGCACACTCTCTTTCTTGGAAAAACCGTTTCCTCCCGAATCGGGATTCCTGCAGGCCCGCTGCTGAACTCCAGATGGATCGGGTTCTATGCACGGATGGGTTTTGATATCCTGACGTACAAGACTGTCCGGAGCCATTATCACCCTTCCTACCCAAACCCGAACTGTCTTTACGTCCCCTATCACAAAAGCTTCGACCTGGATGACCTTACCCACCCGCTCATCGGAACCCTGGCCTACAACCCCGGTTCGCTGAACGACATCACCATCACCAACTCTTTTGGAATGCCAAGCCAGTCTCCGGCCGTCTGGATGGAAGACGTGCAAAAAGCCCGGGAACTCCTTTCGCCGGGACAAGTGCTGGTGGTCAGTATCGTCGGGACCCAGCAAGACGACACCGATCTTGCAAGCGACTTTGTCCGCACGGCAAAACTGGCTCGGGAAGCAGGGGCGGATCTGATCGAAGTCAATTTTTCCTGCCCCAATGTCAAGGGAAAAGAGGGGCAACTCTACCAGAACCCCGATGCGAGCGGTGCCATTCTGAAACGTCTCAGAAAAGAACTGGGTTCCGATGTTTCCCTCATCATGAAGATCGGGTTCATCGAAGACCCCGTCCAGATTTCTGCCCTCGTGGACCAGACATCGCCGTTTCTGGACGCCATCAGTGCCATCAATACCGTGACAGGACAGATCATCAATCCGGAGGGACACCCGGCCCTGCCCGGCCCTGGTCGGGAACGGGCCGGCCTGTGCGGTGGAGGGATCAAGCCGCTCTCCCTCAGAACAATCCACAGCATCCGGACCGCAATCGGAAAGCAGCGCAAACCAATCACCTTGATCGGGGTGGGAGGCTTCAATACGGTTGAGGATTATCCGGAGTTCAGGGATGCCGGAGCGGATTTCGTCATGAGCGCGACAGGAGCCATGTGGGACCCGTTTCTGGCCTATCACGTCAAACAGAGACGTTTTCTGCAGGATCTTCCCGAGAACGGGTGAGAGAGCCCTTAAGGAGTGGCGGGAGGATTCATGTCGGAAAAGTAGGAAGAAACCTCATTCCGATAGGTTTTCAGAGGCTCCAGCATATAGAGAATCTCTCCCTGGTTCACCTGGATTCCAAACCACTGGATGATGTAGGAAAGGTCCGGGTTTTCCAGAATCCTGTTCACTGCGGCGGACCGCCCCTCTGCCCTCGTGAACGAAGGCGGACATTTTTTTCCGGCTTCGAGAAGAGACGGGGGAAGCAGCCTGCGGTGGCGACCCTCTTCCTCCAGAATCCGGAACAACCCCTTGGCAGGATCGATATTGTGGTACTCCAGATCCAGGCTTTCGAGCCACGGGTCCGTCCATTCGACTTTCTCCGCTTCCCGAAACTGGTTGATCATCACAAATTTGGCAGCCCAATCCAGTCGGTCCGACACGAGAACCGGATCTTTTTTCGCCAGATCGTCCAGCAACGTTCCCCATTCCTGAATGACCCAGTCCGTATCCTCATCACGCCCGGAGAACTCCCGGACAGCCGACTCATGAAAAAGCTCCTGGACATTGATCGCGGACAGGACATTGCCGTCCAGATCCTGAACCTTCCACTCCATGCTCATATCATGCGAGATCGCCCGACACGCACGCACGGGATCGAGCACACCGATTCTTGGCGCTTTTCCTTCCTCGACAAGATCCATCGCAATCTTTGTTGCCCCGAACTTCAAGGCGGTAGCGAATTCAGACATATTCGAATCACCGAGAAGGAGATGCATCCGCCTGTATTGGACAGGGTCGGAAAGCGGCTCGTCACGGGTATTCACAATGGATCTGTTCATCTGTACCCACTGGTAGAACTTGTTGACGATATAATCTGCCCGTTGCGAGATCTGAAAATTGACCGGAGACCGTTCTCCCGCAAGCGAGATCAGACTGTCATTGACATAGGAAACTCCTACTCTTCCCGATCCGGTGAAGATCTGTCGGGTAACCAGAAAAGCCACCAGGGGCTCCATCCCCTTTTCCGTAAAAGGGAAATCCCGCGAAACCAGATAATTCTCGTGAGAGCCGAAAGTTGCCAGTGTCTGGTGATCGATATTGTTCTTGATGAAGGAAATCTCATTTTCCAGTCCCATCTCGTTGACGGCATCCTGAAGGAGAAGATCCCCCCCACGGTCCGCCCGAACAAGATCCAGGAGGGTATGACATTCCGGAGTGGCGTATTCCACGTGCCCCATATCGATATACAACCGGCCGCCATTGAGAAGGAATCCCCCGTTTCCGGGAGGTTCGTCATAAGCCCGCTGGTGCTGGTCGATGATCCCCATTCGCTGTTCATAAAACAGGTGATCCCGGACTTTCTGAAACATTTCCTCCTGCCGGAAAAGTTCCCTCATCCCCTGGGAAGGGCCCGAAAGCAGAGCCCCGTATTCTGTTTCAAGACCAACGATGGTTTTCACTCCGACATCCACTCTTCAGGAACCGGAATCTCCACCGGAAGCAGACTCCCTTTTTTCCGATCCAGAAGAGCGATATTGGGGCGCCCTTCCGAGAACAACCGTTTTCGGGCCTGCCTGAACTTCTCTTCATCGATGCGATTTCCCGCCTGGTCAAGACCGAGTTCCTCGTCCTCAAACACGCCCTTCAGATATGCGTCCAGAAAACGGGGAAGGATTTCCTGAAGCGTCCACTCCTTTTGATTCTCTTTCGAAGAAAAAGCATCCAGGACGCGATCCCTGAGCGAACCGGTTCCCCCGGCGACAACCACTCCCGCGGGTTCCTCCACGTTTCCGTCGTAGTCCACCAGCATAATCCGATCTTTCTGAAGGGTGGGGCCAACTTCGGCCAGAACACTTCGGAACAGCATGGGGGACGACGTCACGTCTTCAAACGAGGTCTTCAGGCGGGGAGACAGCGCAAACAGGACCAGCCGGTTCAGCGTCACATCCTGGGGAGAACGCTGGTATCCTTCCACATGCGCAGCATTCAGCAACATCATGCGGACTGATTCGATGTCGGCAGGGTGTCCGATCGCTCCCATCGCAATCCTGTCGTAGATTTCGTAGATCTTCGGAACCTTCCGGTAAAACGTATAGAAGACGATCCCTTCCTGAACGGACGAAACAAGGACAGGAGTCGATCTTTTGATCTGATCCTCTATGTAGTCTCTTCTCTGACCGATCGCTTCGACCCAGCGGTAAGGCTCATCAAACACTTTCGACTCCCGTCCGGTAAAATTCTCTCAGTGCGTCTTCCTCTATCGTGTGGATCCCGTTTCTGTCCAGGATCTTTACGACAGGAAAAACGGTTTCCCGGACCTGAACCCCCCCGGTCGCAGAATCGAAATACGACGCGGTTTCAAGAAGTCTCAGAGACAGGATGACGGCCTCTCTTTCCTCCATGACGGACAGCCCTTTGCCGGAGACTCCCCATCGGTCCAGATACCTGAGGATCCCTTGAACCTCCAGAGAACCGGAGCCGGCAACCGCAAACGGGACCCCTTCGAAATGGGCTCCCAGAATATCGTAAAAATAGATCCGGGACTCCTTCGACTCCGGATCCTGGGTCGCAAAGAGGGGAACAACCGCACCGATTCCCTGAAACGCCATCGGAATATTTTCTTTCAAAAGCTGGGACAGGATACGAAGTTTTCCCTCTATGGACAATTCAGCCAACTGGCTTCTTCGATAATACTTGAAAGTGTGTTCGAGGATGCGGGCCATTTCCAGGGCGAACGCAGGGGATCCGGCAATTGCCATCAGGGAACCCCCGTCAATCTCGACCACCTTCTCGACACGATTCGTCATGATGCGGTTTCCTGCCGTTGCCCTCCGGTCCCCCGCAACCAGCACCCCTCCCGCATAGTGGAAGGCCAGGATCGTTGTAGCGTGGATCTCCGAAAATCCCCCCCTCGCATCCGGCAAAGCGCTCCCTCCTGCAGGAATCACGCTCGACCGGGAACCAAGAAGATCCAGGAAAGATCCGTCGTTATGCCATTCGGACATCATTCCCCCGTTCTTTGCCGGTAACGTTCCGACTGGTTGGGATCCACTTTTCGCATCCGATCCATCAACCGGTCTGTTCCTTTCTGGACATCCGGTTTTTTGGGCACAGGACCCTCCTTCCGGACCTCCTTTTTGGGAGAACCAGGCACAACCTGACGATCCGGAGCGTACCCCACACCGATGAGCCGTTCCATTTTGACCTCCTCTTCATTCATGGGAAACTCAAACCCCGGAAAAAGCATCGATCGTTCCGGACAATTCCCCGGGGGTTGCGACGGTTTCTATTCGACGAAGGAGATCCGAAAGCTCCCCTTCCCCACTTTCCTGGAAAAGCGGCAAATCCAGGAGGATTCCGTTCCGGAACCTTATCTTTTCCCACCCGGCTTCGATCACCTCGTCGGGAAAGCGCCGTATGATGGCATGGCGAACCCGGGGGCGTCCCAGTCGGGGAGGAAACACCATCGCATCGGAAACCTGATCCGGCAGGGTCAAGCGCCTGATCGCCCCGCTTTCCTCAAGAGCCCAGAACAGTCCCTTGTCCGGATCAATATTGTGATATTCAAGGTCAAGACTCTGGAGCCACGGATCCTCCGGAGAAAGGGACTCTTCCTCCCGGAAACGCTCCAGAAAATCCTGCTTGGCCAACCAGTCGATCCGATCCGACAGGAGTGCCGGGTCTTTCCTGAACTGGTCGATGGCAAGCCTCCATTCCGACAACACCCACTCTTCTTCCGATGTCCATTGGTACCGACTCTTCCGGCAGGCTTCCCAATAGTGCTCAAGGATATCCAGTGCCGTCCACTTCTCTTTCCCTTTGGCGGACAAAACAGGCTGTTGGCGCAACCCGACCGAAACCGACCGGATGGCCGCCACCGGGTCGTCAAGGGCAATGCCCGGCTCCCATTCGGAGCGGACCAGGAGTTTCAGAACCATTTCCGTCATCCCGACCTTCATCGCCGTCTGCCATTCGGACATGTTCGCATCGCCCAGGATCAGGTGCAGTCTCCTGAAGCGCGCACGATCCGCATGAGGCTCATCCCGGCTGTTGACCAGCGGCCGCCGGTGCATCGTGTCCACTCCGACAAGCGCTTCCATGAAATCGGCTCTCTGGGAAAGCTGGAAAGCAATCCCTCCCCGACGCTCCGACGACTCGAACCCGTATTTTCCCGCCCCGGTCAGGATCGTCCGGGAGACCAGAAACGGCAGGAGGTGTTCGACAATTCTCTCGAAGGGAATCTCTCTCGGAAGGAGATAGTTTTCATGACATCCATAACTGTGTCCATGATAGTCGGTATTGTTCCGGTAAAGGGAAAGGGCCGCTCCCGGCCCCAGGAGACGCACCCTTTCCTGGGCGGCCAGACGGAGGATCTCAACCCCCGCACGATCATAGCGGAGAAGGTCGAATATCCCCATGGATTCGGGAGTGGAGAATTCTGGATGGGTATGATCATTGTAGAATCGGCCCCCGTTCGAGAGGATCCGATCGCTTTTCATTTCCCGAAAGGAAAAAAATCTCGTATAGTCGGACTGGGTGAATGCCCTTTCTTCCTCATCCTGAGCCAGTCCTTCCACCCGAAAGCCTCTCGCATCGAGCGCAGGATCCTCTTCCTGATAGAGCCACCCCGTCAAATCGCAGGACTGGTAGGCCCGAACGATCTCCATCGACTCGATGACCGGATCGGATTCCGGAAGATCGTTCCTGACGATCCCGTATTCGGTTTCCAAACCCATGACGATCACAAAATCCGTCATTCGATGGCCCGGCGTTCCAGAACGTTCCGTTCCCTGCCCCCAGACTGGAACCGTTTGAGATCCACCACATCCCGCTGCTTCAGATCCAGGAGGGACAACCAGTCGTCGGCTACGTCAGAGGCCGGAATGATGTCGCCTTCTCCGAATTCCGCATTCAGTGCCTCCACCAAGTCCGTGAACGACACCCCTCCTCCGGATTCGCCATTCATCTCCCTCAGAAGGGCCAGTTCCTTCGCGCGATCGACAATCGAAGCCAGAATTGCGCCACTGACCAGATCGGCACGGTACAGCGTCTCCCGCCGTCCGCTCCGCAGAACGACCTCAAGAACGGCGTTCTCGTCTGTCTCGGCATAGAGCGCATCGAGAAACCGTTCCAGTATCTGCTTGCGCTCGTCGGAACCCGCTTGCCTGGGGTCTTCCCCCCGGACCGGGATATCCGGGGAAAGATAGATGGACAAAATTTCCGATGTCGCAGGCCGATCCGGTCGAACAACCCGGATTTTCCGGTCAATCCGTCCAGGACGCAGAATCGCCGGGTCAATCATTTCCGGGCGGTTGGTCGCAAGAATGACCATAAATCCGTCCGGTCCTGACAGTCCGTCCATCTCCGCACAAAACATCGGAACAAGCGTATTGTGGATATTGAAAGAGCGGACGGAGCGCCGTGTACCGAGAATTGCCTCGGCCTCATCAATGAACAATACGGGGAAATCCCCTCTCTTCCTGGCCTCCCGGCCCTGGGCAAAAAGCTCCCGGACGATCCGTTCCGATTCACCCAGCCACATATTGAAAATTTCCGGGCCCTTGATGTGGAAGAAGACGCCCCGAACAGGCCTTCCCTCTCTCTCGCCAAGATCGACTGCCATCTGGTGGGCAGTTGCCTTTCCGATCATGGTCTTTCCGCATCCGGGGGGACCATAGAGCAGGAACCCCTTCGGAGACCGAAAACGATACCGCTTGTAAAGCTCTTCATGGAGAAAAGGATTGACGATGGCTTTCTGGATCTCCGCCAGCGCCTTGTGCTGGCCGCCCACATCCTTCCAGGAAACGTCCGGAATCTCTTCGAGAAGGTGGCTTTGCTCCTGGCCGCCCATATGCTCGACAGCCAGACGGGAGGTGCTGTCCAGACGAACGGAATCTCCCGGCTTGACCGGGACGCGATCCAGCGAATGCCCGCGCCCCACAATCGCAGACGAGATCCCCGACGCCGTTCGATCCCCTCCGATCTCGAAGCGCCCGTCCGGAAGCACCTTGCTCACCCGGACGACGGAACCAAACGGATCGGTTCCCGAAACGCCGACAACAGACAGGGCTTCGTTCAGACGGACGCGCTGTCCGGAAATCAGCTGGGCGGAGTCCACCCTGGGATCGATCTGCGCGCAGTAGTCGGAACCGCCGACAGAAATCCAGGCCAAGCCCTCTTCCGTGAGGGTCAGAAGCGTCCCGATCCGGAAGGCAGGACTGGACAGTTTTTCAAGAACCTCATTCAGCTTCTCCCGTTCCTGACTGAAACGGGTCCATTCGACATCCATTTCAAAAAGCCTTTTTTGCAGGCGGTAGAGGATCTTCCGCACATCCTCCCTCTCCTCGACGGCATGGGCAATCTGGTCAATAAGCCCGGAGATCTCGCGCATGCGGGCATCCCTGTCATTCACTTCAGGATTGGGTGGAACGTGACGAGAAGAGTCTTCAGGAGAATCGGAAGGTCGGTGGTCGCTCATGATATATTGACTCCCGGGTATGGAGAGACGGTTCAATCGCTTCCGAAATTTGATCACACGTTTTATATTGGCAACTAAAAGTCTAAGACCCGCCTCCATTCTTGTCAATTTGGGCCGACTGGTCCCCGAATCAGATCCGGCCGGGAAATTCGGTGAAGTACTTGCTCAACTTCAACCCCTGATGACTGTAGTTCGATCCGATCTCCACACCGTAGGGATGTACCGGAACCTGCTCCATCCTTTCGAAGCGGAGACGGAAGATTTTCTGGCCATCCACGACACGGAACGACACATCGTGGGGACGTATTTCCAGTACAGCCCGGGCTCCATCCCCCGACAGGCCGAAACCCGGGTCAAAGAACCCGGCGTAATGCGTCCGGAGCTCGCCGGACTGTGCGTCAAACTCCACCATTTCCCCCGCGAGATCGGAGGGGATCCGGATCTTGGCCCGGGACGCAAACAGATAGAACGATTCCGGTTCCAGGTAAAGCTCTCCGGAAGGCGGCGCCATGATGGGTTCCCAGAAAGACTCCGACTGATTCCGGATATCTCCCGTCAGATCGAGAATGACTGTATTGCTTCTGGCTTTGTAGCCCACGATCGGGGAAAACGAAAGATCCATTCCCAGGGAAACCCCTTCCCGGAATGTCTTGATCTCCGATTTGTCCTTGTCTCCGAACCAGAACAGCGGGGTCTCCCGATGCCGGGATTCCAGTTCGTCGTCCCGCAGGATCTCCCTGTTCCGGAAGAGTCTCAACTGGGACAACGACAGTCCGGGACGCACCTTCAGCGGAAAGGACCGGGAAAAGACCTCCAGGTAAAGGGGACCGTGGTAGCCCGGAGACACCTCGTCAAATCGGCTTCCCCGATCGGTCAGGACGCGCGTAAACACATCCACTCTTCCCGTCGAGCTTTTCGGATTGGACTTCCCTTCCACATCTCCGGGCAGAGCGAGTTCTTCGCGGAGGGGAATGATATAGACGGCACCCTTCTCGAGATATGGGTGTGCGGTGAGATCAATGGGATAGAGAGCGAGCCCGGGAAGCACTTCGGACAGGGACTCCCCCTGCGGGAGAAAGCTGGCGCGGACCCGATAGGCTATCTCCCCGATGCACAGATCAAGAGAGGCCGGCTGCACCTGGGAATCCAGAAATCCCCCACCCCCCTTGACGGGCCGGATCGCACCCGTTTCGATCAGAGACCTGATCTGACTGTCGCTCAGCGTTCCCAATGAAATTCATCCGGCTGGTCAAGCGCCTCCCGGATCTCCTCCCAGAATGTTCCTTCCCGCTGTTCCCATTGATCGACCGCAACCAGATCCGACAAGCGCTGTCGGAACGCCCATTCTTCCGTCTCCAGCATGGGCTTCGAGGGAAACTCGCGCACATATCCAAGACAAAGGAGGCCTACGGGCCGGATATGGTAGGGAAGCTTCAGGATGGACTGGATATCCCCCTTCCGGAAGATCGTCACCCAGCCCATTCCGATTCCTTCCGATCTGGCGGCAAGCCAGAGATTCATGATCCCGCAGGATGCACTGTAGAGGTCCGTATCGGGATCCGAAAGACGGCCCAGAACATGCGGTCCATCCCGCGACGGGTCGATCGTCACGGCGATCACGACGGGCGCCTCGAGAATCGCCTCGACCTTCAGCGCCAGAAACTTTTCCGCTCTGGGAGACTCAAAGATGACTGCCGCCGCCTGCCGCTCCTTGTCCACCGCATGCTTCAGTCCGCTTCGAACCTTTGGATCCCTGATCAGAATGAAATCCCAGGGCTGCATGAACCCCACCGACGGAGCATGGTGCGCCGCCTTGAGAAGACGGACCAGAACCTCATTGGGTACGGGATCCGGCAGGAATTCCTTCCGGATATCCCTGCGGGTATAAATGGCATGATACACCCCGCGACGCTCCTCTTCCGCAAACGAGTAGTCCGGTCGTCCCGCTTCCGTCCTGTCAGAATTCGCCATGCCTTGTTCTTCCCCAGCGCTCAGAGCTCAGTCCGTTTCTTTCCGTTGGAAGCCCCGACCGAGCCCACACGGGAGCCGGAACTTCCATCGAGGGTCCCCTCCGGCAAATCCCCTGTCGAGGACACCTCGGGATAAGTGTATACCTTTCCGTCGTAGTTCTTGAGAACAACGTCCCCATCTTCCATCGACACAAGATAGTCCTGGGGAAGGACAGGAATCTTCCCGCCTCCGCCAGGCGCATCGATCACGAAATGCGGGATGGCCATTCCCGATGTGAACCCCTGAAGTTCACGGATAATCCGCAACCCTGTCGATACCGGGGTCCGGAAATGGTTCGCTCCTCGGGTCAGGTCTGCCTGATAAAGGTAATAGGGCTTCACCCGGATCGTCAGAAGTTTCTGAAACAGCCTCTTCAGGATCTCCGTCTCGTCGTTGACACCTTTCATCAGCACAGTCTGGCATCCCAGCGGGATTCCGGCATCGGCAAGCCGGTTGCAGGCCAGCGATGCTTCCGGAGTGATTTCGTCCGGATGATTGAAATGGAGATTCATAAAAAGCGGATGGTACTTCTTCAATATTTCACACAGTTCCGGGGTCACTCTCTGGGGCAGAGAGGAAGGCACACGAGTCCCGATCCGCAAAATCTCAAGGTGAGGAATCGACCGAAGCTCCGAAAGGATGTATTCGAGGTAATCATCCTTCAGCATCAGAGGGTCTCCTCCGGACAGAACGACATCCCGGACCTCCCGATGTTCACGGAGATACGCAATCCCCTCATCGACCTCCTTTCGGGTCACCACCCCTTCCGGCGTTCCGATCATTCTCTTGCGGGTACAGTAACGGCAATAGATCGGGCACTGGTTTGTCACCAGAAACAGGACGCGGTCCGGATAGCGATGGACAATTGCAGGAACGGGACTGTCCGCATCCTCTCCCAGCGGATCCACCGGACTGTCGAAATCGAGAATCTCCTCAGGCTCAGGAATGACCTGACGACCGATCGGGCCGTCAGGATCCGTGATGAGCGACCGATAGTAGCTGTTGATCCGGATCGGAAACGTTTCCTCTACGGCATCCTGTCCGACACCTTCCTTGGCGGAACGCCATTCTGACGGCAATTGGGAAGCCCTGTTGATTCCATCAACCAAAAGATGCTGCCATTCTTCCATTCGGGTATCCTGTCCTTAAATCCTTATGGTCAATATTCTTCCCGGGGGCTCTCCCATTCCGGAACCATATAAGGGAGCCCCCCGGGAATCAGTTTTCAGGAAAAGCCGCCGGAGCAAGGATGGAGTCAACCATTCCATGAATGATCTTCTTGTCCATGGAACAGGCCGTTACAAGAATTCCCCCCATGGATACCTCGCCGCCAGCGACGAAATAATAGGGACACGCCCGAACACGCATTTCGTCCTGGGTCGGAATCCCCGTCACGGGATCCCACGAAAGACAGGGAACCGGAGATGTTTTCAGGAACGGCTGAAGCACATAAGGATTGGTCGGAAACGAATCAAACGCCTTCCGGAGTTCACGTTGCCACTCCTCTTCGGAGACATCATGGCCGATCACAATACCCCGACTACCCCATGCCAGCGGAGAGAACCCGGATGGCTTAATGATGAGGTGTCGTTCTTTTTGAGTCAATATCTCAAGATCACAAAAATCCCATAACTCCTTCTCCCCAATCCTGAGGCCAGGAATCCCGGCAGAGGGCGGGACAGGACTCGGGTCCAGAATCCAGGTCGGAGGAATCAGTCGGTCCAACAGATTCAGGCTTTCCGGAGAAAGACTCTCCTCCCAGTGTTTCCGCAGCCGCGGGCTGTGCCAGAGAGCGAGACCCATTTTTTCTTCCAGCCAGGGCTTGACGGGAGGAGTGATCTGAACCTTTCCGCCCTTGACAAAGTAAAGCAATATATCCATTTTTGGAATGTTCGGCAGATCGAAGAGTTCAAAAAACCGGTAGATCACGGAGATCCGGTTCTCTCGACCGTCCGGCGTCCGGGAGAAGAGCCCGGACTCGTCAAACCGGAGTTCGTGGGGACGAAGGCAGACTGCCGGGAAGAATCCTTCCGACAGACATCGGGACAGGAACTCCATTTCGGGGAAATAGTCGCTCGATTCATCCGAAACCACAATGGCCAGGTTCGGATCGGGATTCAGCGCCCGAATCATCGAGGCGAATCCGTTCAGGATTCCCTGGACCCCTCCCCAGACGGATGACTCGCCCTGGGACTGGAGGATACGGGATAACTGAAGGAGGACACCCATCCCTCCCGGAACGGAATCCATTTCGGTCAGGACGGGACCGGAGGAAGTCAGGAGGAGATCCGGTCTCAGGACCAGCGGGATGTCTTTCCGAAACCTCTTCGACCGGGCAAAATTCAAAAGGGATTCGGGCTTCCCCCGATCAAGATAGGCTCGGGCAAATGCCATGGGAGACCCGGGCTCCAGAGAACGAAGATAGAGCACGTCGAGAGCCTTGTAGAACTCGAGCATGGCCCTTCCGAGCGAAAGGATCGTCTTCGAATCGACACCCGGAAGGGAGACGGGTTCCCGCGCGATGCGAAAAGGTTTTGAAAAAATCCCTTCGCGACGAAGCGCACGAAGGGCGTCCAACCGGGCTTCAGGGGTCGACGAAGCCGTCCTGTCGATGGGGGGGGCAGAATCCATGTCCCATTCTATCCCACTGCTCCTGAGAGCGGCAAGCCAGACTTGTCCCGGACAAGAAAAACCACCGGGGTGCATTCCCGGCATCGGACAGGACGACGGCACGGAGCATGGAACGTTCCGGACGGATTGGATTGCTTCGGCCGCTCATGTAGAATGGAGCCGCCCATCCTTTGGAAAAACCGGCTGCAACAGGCCTGGTACAGAGAAAGGCACGGACAGGACAGGATAACCCGATGAACAGTTTCGTTCATCCACTACAAGAAAGCGCGACCACCTGATTTCCCTCGACACGCTTCTCCTGAAAATTGCGGCCGGATTTTATTTCGGAGCTTTTCTCCTGTTGCTCCTGGACGTCCTGAGCGGCCGGAGCAAAGCCATACCCTGGGCGGGCATTTCCGCAGGGGTGGGGGGGGTGTTGCTCCATACCCTGTCCCTCTTCATCCTGTTCACATCCCGCGGACACATCACACTGATCTCGCTCAAGGAATCGGTCTCTTTCTTCTCCTGGTCCCTGGTCATCGTCTTCCTGTTTCTGGAGCATCAGAGGAAGGCCCACATCCTGGGGATCCTTGTTTTTCCCGTTTCCTTCCTTTGCCTGCTGTTCGTTCTCGGGGTATCGACCGATCCAACATTCCTGCATACCAGTGCGACCAGCATCCTGATCTCTCTCCACTCGATCCTGATCGACCTTGGTCTTGCCTCGGCCGCACTCGCTTTTTTTGTTTCCTGTTTCTACCTCCTGCTCGATATGTTTTTGCGGAAAAAGATTTTCAATCCCCTCTTCAACAAGCTGCCTTCCCTCGAATTCCTCGATCATCTGAACCGGGAATTCAACGGAATGGGATTCATTTTCTTGACCCTTGGACTGATCTTTGTCATGATTTGGTCTCACAGGACATACGATACGATCTGGCCTTGGGGACAGAAGGGGTCATGGGCCCTCCTGATCTGGTTTCTCTACCTTGCCGCCGTTCTGCTCAGACGGGGAAAGAGCTTTCAGGGAAAACAGGCAGCCTACCTGTCCATTGCAAGCTTCTTCTTGTTTGCGGTCACGATTCTGGCTGTCAATCTCTTCATGGGAGGCGGACATTCTGTTTTCTGAGACCACTTGCGGCACGACTTGCGGCATTGACCGACCCTGCGGCGTCCACCCGCTTCACGGTGGCCAGCTTACAGTACGTCTGCCAACGATTGGGGGGTCCCTTTGCTGAAGCTGACACTGGCCGGAGTCAACCATAAGACAACCCCTGTCGAAATCAGGGAACGGTTGGCTTACCCGAAGGAACACCTCAACGACGCGCTCAAGACACTGGCCTCCCGGGAAGGGATCCTTGAGACATTCATCCTCTCCACCTGCAACAGGGTGGAAATCCTGACCGTCACCTCCCATGTTTCCCCGGATCCCAAATTCTTTCTCGACTTTCTTCAGGAAACGCATCCCGGGCTCCAGGGAATCTCCCTGCACCCCTATCTCTACCATCTGACCGGATCAGAGGCCGCAGCCCATTTTTTCGAAGTATCGTCAAGCCTGGATTCCATGGTCATTGGCGAACCCCAGATCACCGGACAGGTCAAGGAAGCGTTTGAGAGGGCCCGCTCGCTGGATCTCGCCGGACCGATGCTCAACCAGATTTTCCAGCGTGCCATTTCCACCTCGAAACGCGTCCGGACAGAAACCGCCATCAGCCATCTCCCCGTCTCGATCAGCTATGCGGCCTGCCAGTTGGCCCGGAAGATTTTCCAGGACATGAGGGACAAGAGCATCCTGCTCCTGGGCGGAGGAGACATGGCCCAGCTGACTGCACGCCACATGAAAAAAATGGGAGTCCGGTCGCTGACCCTCATGACACGCGACACGCACAAGGGACAGCTTCTGGCAAAGGAATACGAAGCCGGCTACGCCAGTTTCGAGGAGCTTGAACAGCGCCTTGTCGATTCCGATATGGTCGTATGCTCGACAGGGGCGGACTCGTACATCATCGGGGAAGACCTGACCGCTACCGTCCTTCACCGGCGGAGGAACAAGCCCCTCTTCCTGATCGACATCGCTGTTCCGAGAAATATCGATCCTGCGATCACCCGTCATTCCAGCATTTTTCTCTACAATATCGACGACCTGAAGTCCGTGGTGGAAGCCAATCAACGGGAGAGGGAATATGAAGCACTGCAAGCCAGGGAGATCGTTCAGGAGGAACTCCAGGCATTTGCCCGATGGCAGGCGGACCGCTCTACAGTCCCGCTGATCCAGTCCCTGAGAACCCATACCGAATCCATCCGGATCGCGGAACTGGACCGTTTCCAGGGAGTGCTCGCATCCCTTCCTCCGGAAGCCCGGGAAAAGATCGATATTCTGACACGCTCGCTGCTGAACAAGATACTCCATCCGACCTATCACACCATCCGCCAGTCTTCGGATATCGATGAGGTCCGAGAGTGGGTTTCAAAATGCTACGGGCTTCCGGCAGACCTTCCCCCGCACGAGCATACCAGCGAATCGGAGAGCGCACCCGACCCGGAAGCGCTGCCTTCTCCCGCTCTCCTGAAGAGGGAATCGCCCGCCTGATGTCACAACCGTCTCTCCGAATCGGCACCCGCGGATCCGAACTTGCTCTCTGGCAGGCCAGGCATGTCGCCGCGAAAATCAAGACCCGGTTCGACATCGAAGCGGAACTTGTCATCATCAAGACCTCCGGCGACATCATTCTTGACCGGGCGCTTTCCGAAGTGGGAGGAAAGGGCCTGTTCGTCAAGGAAATCGAAGAGGCCCTCCTGAAAAAAGAGATCGATCTTGCCGTCCATAGCATGAAGGATGTCCCGGCCTTTTTGCCCGACGGACTTGTTCTGGCCGCCACGCTGGAACGGGAGGATCCCCGAGATGCCTACCTTTCCGCCAAATTTCCGACCATTCTTTCTCTGCCGCGACAGGCTCGCGTCGGAACCTCTTCCCTTCGCCGGCTTGCACAAATCCGGGAGTTCCGGGATGACCTCGAGTTTGTCCCGTTGAGAGGAAATGTCGGAACCCGCCTCCGAAAACTGGAAGAAGGAATCGTTGATGCCGTCATCCTCGCCGGAGCCGGCCTCAAGCGACTGGGCTTCGGGGATCGGATTCGGGAATGGATCGCACCGGAGATTCTTCTTCCGGCAATCGGACAGGGTGCCCTTGGCCTCGAGATCCGTCAGGACGATGAGCGCACCGGAGCAATGATCCGGGCACTTTCCCACAAAGACACCCACCTTTGCGTCGCGGCGGAACGAGGGGTGCTCAAAAGCCTGAATGGAGGATGCCAGGTTCCCATCGCGGCTTTTGGCCAATGGAACGAGGATGGCAGCCTGACCCTGGAAGGACGCGTCCTCACCGTTTCAGGATCCCGGCGCATCCGATCCCTCTCACGGGGACCAGTCCGATCCGAAGCCGAAGCCGAACAGATGGGAATTGCGATGGGCTCCGACCTATTGTCCCGGGGAGGCCGGGAAATCCTCGCGGAAATTCTCCCTCCTTCCCGATGACGGCAGTCCCTGCAGGTCTCCCCGGAACGCGACATCGGGAAGCCAGAGGATATCCGTCTTCTGGCACCTGCCTCCGACAGAACGACCGGACCCCTTGAACCCGGGGAACGCCAATTCCATAATGAAAACTCACTGACTGTTCCATCAGGGCAGAACGATACATGAGGAAAATCTGACCCCGACCATTTGCAGGAGTTCCCTTGAGTCAGAACAAACCGTGTCCGGGCGGTCCCGGACACGTCTATCTCGTCGGAGCGGGACCCGGGGATCCCGGATTGATCACCGTTCGCGGAAAACAGGCCCTTCAGAAATCGGATGTCGTTCTTTACGATCATTTGGCAAACCCTGAACTTCTCGCCCTTGCGCCCGACCGGGCGGAACGGATCGATGTCGGAAAGGAACGGGGACACCCCAAGCTTTCACAAAGCGAGATCGAGAACATTCTCATTGAACGTGCTTCCCGGGGACTGACCGTTGTCCGTCTGAAGGGTGGAGACCCCTTCGTATTCGGACGGGGCGGGGAGGAAGGGCTGACCCTCCAGAAAGCCGGGATCCCCTTCACCGTCATTCCGGGCGTCACTTCCGTCACTGCGGCCCCTGCCTATGCGGGGATACCCGTCAGCCACCGGGACACGAACTCCCGGATCGTCATCATGACCGGACACGATGATCCGGAGTCGCTCGATCCTGCAACCCTGGACGCACTGACCCTGGGAAACCAGACACTTGTCATCCTGATGGGCGTCGAGTATTTTCGCAAACTGTCCCGGAAGCTTCTCTCCCACAAGATGCCCCCGGATACCCCCGTCATGATGGTCCGATGGGGAACGACCGCTTCCCAGGACACCCGGGAAGGCACATTGGGAACGATGGAGGAAATTCTCTCAAGTCATCCCATCAGGCCTCCCTCGCTCATCGTTGTCGGAAAAGTGGCGGGAAACCAGTATCGACTCAACTGGCAGAACAATCGCCCCCTTTTCCGAAAGAGGATTCTGCTGACACGGGAAACGGGTACACAGGATGGACTTTCGGAAGCCCTGACCAGCGCGGGCGCCGAAGTCATCCATTGCCCCACGATCGAAATCCTTCCCCCGGACAATCTCTCCGAGGTCGACAAAGCCCTGGAATCTCTCCATGAATATGGGTGGATCGTCTTCCTGAGCCCGAACGGAGTCCGTCACTTCATGCGTCGGCTCCGCGATGCCGGAAGGGATATCCGCGCGCTTGCGTCGAACAGGATTTTTGTCATGGGCCCGGCGACACACAAGGCGATGTCGGAGTTCGGAGTCATTCCCGACGGACAGCCGCTTGAATCACACGGAAACGGTGTTCTAGAATTCTTCCATTCCCAGTCTGTCCAGAACCGGAAGATACTGCTCATCCGGGGGGACCGCGGGGACGGACTGATTCCCGACGGACTCCTGTCGCTCGGCGCACGGGTCACCACGGTGCGTTGCTACAGCAACAGGATCCCGTGCCTGCCCGAGTACCTGAGGGATCGCATCGCGATGCACCTGGAGGAAAGATCCCTGGATCTTCTCGTGTTTTACAGCCCGTCGTCCTACGAGAACCTGCTCAGTCTCTTTCCGGAACAGGCGGACGACATCCGGCATATCCCCTCTCTGGCCATCGGACCGACAACGCAAGCGGCTCTCCTAAAAGACGGGGCGACTACGGTCATCGTTCCCGGAGAACCCACGGAGAGCGCCGTGGAAGAGACGATTCTGAACCACTTTTCCTGAACCCGACTTTGGTGACGGCCTCATCAGCATCACCTTTAAGGAGAGTCCGAAATGCCTTTTCCCACAGACCGTCCGAGACGGCTCAGGCAACGCGATTCCATCAGGGCGCTGGTACGGGAGACGTCCCTCGCTCCTTCCCAGTTCATCCTCCCCCTGTTCGTCACGTTCGGACAAGGGAAAAAGGAAACCATCCGGTCCATGCCGGACGTCTTCCGCTATTCCGTGGACATGCTCGCGCCTGCCGTTGAAGAGGCCCTTTCCGTCGGCATCCGGAGCGTCATGCTGTTCGGCATCCCGGAAACGAAGGACGAAGAGGCGACACAGGCCCTGAACCAGGACGGTCCGGTTCCGCAGGCGGTCCGGTTCCTGAAGGGAAGGTTTCCGGAACTGGTCGTCATGACGGATGTCTGCATCGACGAGTACACCAGTCACGGCCACTGCGGATTCATCAAGGGAGAACGCATCGACAACGATTCCACACTGGAGTGTCTGGCGAGAATGGCTCTCGTCCACGCGGAAGCCGGCGCGGATGTCGTCGCCCCCTCGGACATGATGGATGGACGGGTGGGAGCCATCCGGAAACTGCTCGACAGCAAGGGCTGGACCGATACGCTTATCCTTTCCTACGCGGTCAAATACGCTTCTGCGTTCTATGGCCCCTTCCGGGACGCCATGATGTCCGGCCCGCAATTCGGAGACCGCTCGTCCTACCAGATGGATCCGGCGAACCGGAGCGAAGCCTTTCGCGAAGCCCGGATGGACATCGAGGAAGGGGCGGACATCCTCATGGTCAAACCCGCTCTCCCCTATCTGGACATCATCCGGGATCTCAAGGACCGATTCGATCTTCCACTTTGCGCCTACCAGGTCAGCGGAGAATATGCCACGCTGATGGCGGCCGGAATGCAGGGCTGGATCGATACCGACAGGGCATTCATGGAGTCCCTCGTTTCCATCCGGCGCGCCGGGGCATCCATGATCATCAGCTATTTCTCCGTGCGGGCAGCCCGCCTGCTGGCCCAGGACAGGTAATCAACCTCACATGTTGACCCCAGCAACCCTGCCCCGTTCGCATTCCAGATAATGCAGACCATCTCCCAATACCCGGATCTGGCGGACACACCGGAATACAGACAGGGCATCGTTCTGTCCATCGGGAATTTCGACGGAGTCCACCAGGGGCACCAGATCCTGTTAAAACGCCTTGTCCAGCATGCCCGGTCCATCAATGGCGTGCCGACGGTCCTGACATTCGATCCCCATCCGCTCATGGTCCTTTCGCCCGATCTCCCCTTCAGGCGAATCATGTCCATCGACCACAAGAAAATGGTCCTCGAAGAACTGGGGATATCGCTGCTCGTCGTTCAACCGTTCACCAGGGTCTTAAGCCACATGGAACCCGACAGATTCATCAGGGAAGTGCTGATCCGGCACTTTTCCCCCAGGGCACTGGTGATCGGGGAAGGGTTCCGCTTCGGATACCAGCGCTCCGGGTCCGTAGACGACTTCCGGAGAGTCATGGAACCTCTTCAGATCACGGTTGAAAGCATTCCGGCCGTTTCGGACGGAACCGGACGCATTTCAAGCTCCCGTATCCGTGCCCTGATTTCCGAAGGGCAGGTCGCGGAGGCCCGCCTTCTTCTCACCCGCCCCTTCCGTCTGGAAGGACTGGTGGAAGAAGGGGAAAAGAGAGGACGTCTTCTGGGGTTCCCGACACTCAACATCTACCCGGCGCCGGATCGGATCCTGCCCGCACCCGGCGTCTATATCACCCGGACATGGGCATCCTCCCGATGGCATGAAGGGGCTTCCTACGTGGGGACAAAACCGACCTTCACACCCTTGCCCCGCCCCGTGATCGAGACGCACCTGTTCGATTTTTCGGAAGAAATCTACGGGACCGCAATCCAGGTCGATTTTCTGGAACGCGTTCGGGGAGAAACGGCCTTTTCGGGTCCAGACAAACTGATTCACGCAATCACAAACGATCTTCGACTAGCAAAGGACTATTTCCGTGACCGGAGGAAAGAGTTCTGCCACTGACCTCGATGCATTCCTTCCAGCGCTTGAGTCCTTCTTCCTGACCCACGGACTCCTCCGGGAGGGAGCGTCCGCCCCGGACGTCCACGTGGGGGTTTCAGGAGGCGCAGACTCGGTCTTCCTTGCCTGTCTTCTCTCCAGGTTCCTGCCACCTGATCGACCGTTGACGCTCCTTCACTTCAACCACCGGACACGAGGGACTGAAAACGATGAAGACATCCGTTTCATCGAGAAACTGTCCCGTGCGCTGGGGCGGAATTTGCGGGTCGGAACCTGCCCGGATCCCTCCCTTGCAAAAACGCGGTCGGAAGAGTTCCTGAGAACCCAGCGCTACTCGTTCTTCAGAAGCATCCTGGAGGAATCCTCCAGAAATATTCTGTGCCTGGCCCACAACAGGGACGATCTCGTGGAAACAATTCTCATGAACATGTTCCGTGGCACCGGCCCCAAAGGCTTGCTGGGCATTCCCGAAGTCCGGGAAAACCGGATCTTCCGGCCCATGCTCGGAATTTCCGGAGAAACAGTCCGGAACACCCTCCGGAAAGAAGGAATTCTCTTTCGGGAAGATCCCTCCAACCGGGATCCGGCGTTTCTCAGAAACCGGATCCGCCATGAACTCGTTCCCCTCATCCGGACTCTCTTCCCTCCGGAGGGAGACCGCCACCTGGCCAACATGGCATCTCTCTTAAAGAAAGAATTCACTGTACCGGCCTCGCCGGCATGGATCGAGAAAATCCTTACATTCCAGTCCCCGGATCGGGTCGCATTCTCTTTCAGCCGTTACCAGAAACTTTCCCCCTATCGTCAGGGTCTTTTCCTCCGTTCCATCCTGCAATCCATCGCGGATACGGGGAAACCCGTCCCTGACGAACGAAATCTCCTGAAAAGCCTCGACCAGTCCCCTGTCCATGAGGGACCGATGGGACGCGGATGGACATTGAGGATTGAATTTCAGGAGCTTCATCTTGTATACAAAGGAAGTCAAAATTCTTTTCTTTCCGGACCATGGGAACTCTCTCTCAACAGACAGATCGTCGACCGGCTTCAGACAGGCAAACAGTCGGAAGCAATCCTCGACCTGCCAACCGGAGACAGGTTTCTCTTCCGATGGGAGAGACAGACACGGAACTGGAGCCGGTGGGAGAAGGGAACAGTCTTTTCCCGGCAATGCCTGATTCCCCCGGAAATCTGTTTTGGTGACAAACCGGCGTTTCTTGTGACCGACTCGGGACCAAGAACAGACCTCGTCGTGAGTCCGGAGAAAAAAAGCTCCCTCTCCCGGACCATCTCCAAAAAACGTTTTCCACAAAGCATGCGCCACCGTCTCCCGGTTCTGAGCCAGGCAAACCTGGTTTTATGGGTTCCCTACGCCGTTCCGTTCGATCCCGGAAGGAGTCAGGAATCCGCGCAACTCAACGAAGGCCTGTCCATCATTTTTGAAGAGAGGAGGGGGACCCCATGGAAAAGATTTTTGGGAAACCCCTGATTACCCAGGAAGAGATCCTTCACCGCATTCGGGAACTGGGACTTCAGATCACGGAAGATTACATGGGGAAGAATCTGGTTCTCATCGGAATTCTGAAGGGAGCCTATGCCTTCACCGCCGATCTCTCACGGGCAATCGGAATCCCCGCGGGAATCGACTTTCTGATGACCTCGAACGAAAAGGAAGGAGACACTTCCCGAAAAATCATCTCGAACCCGACGCTCAACCTGAAGGGTACCGATGTTCTGCTGGTCGAGGATATCGTGGACTCCGGCATGACGGCCCGGATGCTCCTGGAAAAGATCGGGGCCTATGGGCCGGAAAGCATCCGCATCTGCTCACTCCTGGACAAAACGGGGGGAAGAACCCTGGATATTCATCCGGATTATGTGGGATTCAGCATACCCAACCGATTCGTGATCGGTTATGGACTGGACTACAAGAACAAATACCGGACGCTTCCTTTCATCGCCATGCTGGATGACCGGACCAAAGAATGAGAGGGACCGGAAACGCCCTTCTCTCCTACAGTTTCGATTGAAGATCACACCCTTGCATGATAACATGTGGAACAAACATCCGGTTGGGGGATTTTTTGCCGTTTCTGGGGGGATAAATGAAACCGTTCTACAAAAATCTCGCATTGTGGCTAGTCATCGGACTTGTCATCTTCCTTGTCTTCGATCTTTTTCAGGTCCGACAACCTGGAATGAAAAATCTTGTCTTCTCGGATTTCATCTCCAAACTCGACCAGAACCAGATCAGTGAAGTCACGATCAAGAACAACTATATCAGCGGCGTCATGAAGGACGGATCGCATTTCAAGACCTATGCGGCCAACGATCCCAATCTTGTTCAGGAACTCCAGAAAAAGAATGTACGGATCGTGGCCATTCCGCCCGAGGACAACCCATGGTACCTGAACCTGCTCATTTCCTGGGGACCGATCATCGTTCTGGTTCTTCTCTGGGTCTTTTTCATGCGACAGATGCAGTCTGGCGGCAATAAGGCGATGTCTTTCGGGAAGTCTCGTGCAAAACTGATCACCGAAGACAAACGGAAGATCACCTTTGCCGATGTCGCAGGAGTCGAGGAAGCCAAGGAAGAAGTTGCGGAAATTGTCGAATTTCTGAAGGATCCGACCAAATTCCAGCGGCTTGGCGGCAGGATTCCCAAAGGCGTCCTGGTCGTCGGCCCCCCCGGAACCGGAAAGACCCTGCTGGCCAAGGCCATCGCGGGAGAGGCGGATGTACCCTTCTACCACATCAGCGGATCGGATTTCGTCGAGATGTTCGTGGGTGTCGGCGCATCGCGCGTCCGGGATCTGTTCGAACAGGGAAAAAAGAACGCCCCCTGCATCATTTTCATCGATGAGATCGATGCGGTCGGCCGTCATCGTGGAGCAGGCCTCGGCGGAGGTCACGACGAACGGGAACAGACACTGAACCAGCTGCTCGTCGAGATGGACGGGTTCGAAAGCAATGAAGGCGTGATCCTGATTGCGGCCACCAACCGGCCGGACGTACTGGATCCCGCTCTCCTCAGACCTGGCCGCTTCGACCGTCAGATCGTGGTCGGAAAGCCTGACCTGAAGGGCCGCCTGAAGATCCTGGAAGTCCACACCCGGAAAATACCGCTCGACTCCTCTGTCACCCTTGAAACAATCGCCCGGGGAACTCCCGGATTTGCCGGAGCCGATCTCGCCAATCTCGTCAATGAAGCGGCCCTCCTGGCCGCCCGCCGGAACAAGAAAACGGTCGAGATGAACGACTTCGAGGACGCAAAGGACAAGGTCCTCATGGGAGTGGAACGCAAATCGATCCTGATCACGGAAGATGAAAAGCGCGTCACGGCCTTCCATGAAGCCGGTCACACGCTTGTGGCCAAACTGATTCCCGGAACGGATCCTGTGCACAAGGTCACGATCATTCCGCGCGGAAGGGCTCTCGGTCTGACCCAGCAGCTTCCCACGGATGACCGCTACACCTACCAGAAAGAGTTCCTGCTGAGCAATATCGCCATTCTCATGGGCGGACGGGTCGCAGAGGAACTTGTGACCAAGAGCATGACAACCGGGGCTGGAAACGACATTGAACGCGCCACCGAACTTGCCCGGAAAATGGTCTGCGAATGGGGCATGAGCGAGAAACTGGGCCCCATCACATTCGGCAAGAAGGAAGAGGAAATCTTCCTGGGCAGGGAAATTTCGCAGCATCGCGATTACAGTGAATCCACAGCGGTCGCGATCGATAATGAAGTCTTCCGGATTGTCTCCGAAAACTACCAGAGGGCCAAGGAACTGCTTGGCACCCATATCAAGGCATTGACTGCCATCGCGGAAGCATTGCTTGAGAAAGAAACCCTTGACGGCCCCCAGATCGATGATTTGATTCGAGCCGCCAATGCCTCTGCCTGATCTCGGAGAAGCGCTCCGCCATAATCAGGAACAGTACAAGGGTCCACTCATCATGGGGGTCATTAACGTGACCCCCGATTCATTTTCCGGACTTTCTTCGGATGCGGACCCCGCCACCGCCTACGACCGGGCCAGAAGGTTCCTGGACGAAGGGGCCGATGTTCTGGACATCGGAGCAGAGTCGACAAGGCCCGGCTTTCATCCGGTTTCCTTCGAAGAGGAGAAAAACCGTCTTCTGCCTGCACTGGATCGCATTGCGAAGTTGCCCGTCCCCCTCTCGATCGACACCCGTTCCCCCGAAATCATCCGGGAACTCCTCCCTTATGGCATCCAGCTCATCAATGACGCAAGCGGGCTCAGAAATCCCGGCTTCGTACAAATCCTGAAACACCGTCCCGCTCTTCTGGCCGTCCTCATGCATTCACCGGAAAATCCCCTGCTTCACACACCTTTTGACTCCCGGAAGATTGTCCGGACAGTCCGGGAAGACTTAAGAAACAGGCTCGAATCGCTGGAAAAAGAGGGAATCTCCCGAACCCGGCTCATTGTGGATCCGGGACTGGGGTTCGGAAAAAATACCCCCGGCAATCTCTCCTTGATTCAATCCATCGAACAGTGGTCAATGGATTGCTCCGTCCTGATCGGCGCCTCCCGGAAACGGTTCATCGGAGAGATCTCGGACGAACCGGATCCCCTTGAACGGGAAGCCGGAACAATTGCCGTCCAGACATGGGCCCATCTCAAAAAAGTGTCGATGATCCGGACCCACGACGTCCGAAAAGCACACCAGGCCAGGATGGTCTTTCACGCCATCCTGGCCGGAGACACCCCATGAGCGGAATCTCATTCTCCTGGCACAGCCTTCTCGACATCCTCTTTGTCTGGTTCATTTTCTACCAGATCCTGCTCCTGATCCGGGGGACCCGTGCCTTCCAGATGGTTCTGGGGATCCTCATGTTCCTGATCCTCTACCTTCTTTCGAGCGGTCTCAAGCTTTATACGCTGAACTGGCTGATCACCAGCTTCTGGTCCCAGCTGGTTCTGGCACTCCTGATCCTGTTTCAGCCGGAGATCCGGAAAGCGCTCGCACGCGTTGGAAAATCCCCTCTTCTCTTTGGATTCGCTCCCTCCGAACTGCCTCTGGACATTGACGAGATACTCAAGACTGTCCAGACATTTTCGAAGAGAGGCGTCGGTGCCATTATGGTTCTCGAGCGCGGGACCGACCTTTCGGAAATCACGGAGATCGGCGTCGGAATCGATGCCGCGATTTCCCAGGAACTCCTTGTCAGTCTGTTCCTCCCCTATTCGCCCCTTCATGATGGAGCCATCATCATTCGCAGAAACAGGATCGCGGCGGCGGGATGCTTCCTGCCCATCTCCCTTTCCCCCAATGTTTCCCGGACATTGGGCACCCGACACAGAGCCGCCATCGGCATCACGGAAGAAACCGATGCTGTCGCTCTTGTTGTCTCGGAGGAGACCGGACAGATTTCTCTTGTCATCGCGGGACGGATCCATCCCGTCTCGGATATGACGGAACTCCGAAACCACCTGATCCGTCTGTTCCGGCGGGAGACGCACTCCCGACTCATTCTCAGGGCCAGCCTCATGAAGAAGCAATACGATACCATCGGGCTTCAGGGCATTCTGACTTTCTTCAAGAAAAAACCGGCACCGCCTTCTTCAGGAAACACCAATCAATGAGAGTCCGGGAAAGAATCCGACGCACGCTGAAGCGACACCTGTTCCTGAAAGTCTTTGCGCTTTTTCTGGCCATCCTGCTCTGGTTCCAGGTCAGCAGGAAAGGTCAGGAGTACCTTTCCATCCAGGTTCCGGTGACATTTTCCCATTTACCCGCACACATGGAACTGATCGACACGCAACCACAGCTGATCACTCTGACACTCTCCGGCCCTCCGGGGCTGTCCCAGCGGATTGCACCGAACAGCCTGACCGTTCTCGTCAATGGCTCCCTCCTGGCGCCCGGTTCTCAGCAACTCGATCTCTCTCCTTCCATGGTTTCCGTGCCTCCGGGCATCCGCATCAACAGCATTTCCCCCAATAGCATCAGACTCAGGATCGAAACGATGCTGAAGAAGAGAATCCCTCTTTACCCCGAATATGTCGGATCGATTCAGGCGCCGTTTCCATCGTTCCGGGTCTCGTTGACACCAGACTACGCCGAGGTCGAAGGAGACGAAAAAACCCTGAAGCGACTGAGGGGACTCCGGATTGCCCCCATCGATCTTTCCCTGATTGCCAGCTCTCCCCAGCAAGTCATCTCGATCCCGCTGACGGCTCCGGCCAATTCACATTTCCATATTCTCTACCCGAAAACAGTCCTGATCCGGATCGAAAGGGCTACCGGAAAACATCACCCTGCTTCCCGGTAGCCATTCAATCGCGTCTTGAATTAAAGAGCCGATCTATGGTAGTTTGGCTGTCGCTTCAGATAATCCTCCGCTCATCTCACTCCCCGGTAGCTCAGTCGGCAGAGCAGGTGGCTGTTAACCACCGTGTCGGGGGTTCGAATCCCTCCCGGGGAGCCAATTTCAAGCCATTCCATGAAAATCCCTTCCATGAATAAAGAGTTCTTCTCATTCCTCTTCCATGGCACAGAGATCGAAGCGATCGAATGTGAGCCTCAATCAAACAGATGGGGG
>DAIEST010000251.1 GCA_027346125.1 Leptospirillum sp.
ACGAATGGGCCGATTTCTTTTGCGGATAGCCTCCTTCGTTCTTTGTTTGACTGTTCCGGTCATAGGTCGAAGGCCGGGAAGAAGAACCTTCCCGTTGTCTTGCTGAAGGTTGTCCGAAGCCATCTCTCGGCCCCCGGTCATCCCTTTGGGGTCTGGAGTCTCGGGAAGAAGGGCCCCTGTCGTCGCGGTGTCCGGGAGCGTTCTGACGGGAGGATGGGCGTCCGGAGTAATCCCTCGGCCCCCTGTCATCCCTTTGGGGTCTGGAATCCCTGGAGAAAGAAGGGCCTCTTCTATTGTCACGTTGAGGGGATGTTCTTTTTGGGGGACCGGAATGATGATGATCAGGAGAGAAGTCATTCTGGCTGGGGTTTGCCAGGGTATTTTTTTTCCGGCCGGCACCGGAAAGAAGCACGTCGATTTCTGCTGGAGACACCAACCGGTATTCGCCTGGTTCCAATCCATTGAGGTCCAGAGTTCCAAAAGAGATTCGGGTCAGTTTCAGGACAAAATACCCCAGCACTTCGAACAACCGGCGGATTTCCCGATTTCTGCCTTCCGTCAACGTGATTCGATACCATGCATTCGTTTGAGTCAGCCGTTCAAGTTCCAGTTCGACTGGAAGGACCGGGTGTCCGTCAAGTTTGACCTTTCCGGACTGAAGGCGTTCCAGATGCTGGGGAGAGACGACTCCCTGGATTTTTGCCAGATATGTTCTGGGAATGGCATAGCGTGGATGCAGGATGCGTTGTGCAAGATCTCCATTGTTTGTCAGAAGAAGGACGCCCTCTGATTGTAAATCCAGTCTTCCGATATGGATAAGGGGGTTAATCTGAGGGAAAAATTCTTTCAGCGTGGTTTTTCCATCGGGATCGTGAAGGGTTGAAACCACCCCCTTGGGTTTGTAAAAGAGAAACAGGAATGGCTCCGGTTCGACGGGAACAGGACGACCTTCTACCGAGACCTTGTCGTGAAGTGGATCAACTTTGGTTCCAGGTGTTGTGACGACTTCTCCATTGATTCGGACAAGCCCTCCCTGGATCATGATTTCAGCGTTTCGGCGAGATGCGAGTCCCCGGTGGGCGATCAGCTTCTGGAGACGGACCCCGGTGCCGTGTTCTTCGTTTGAGTCATTTGAGTCGTCTGGAAATTCTGGGGGAGGCAATTTGGTCATTTCTACTCCCATTCGATCGTGCTGGGAGGCTTTGCAGAAATATCATAGACGACACGATTGACGCCCCTGACTTCCGCAATGATTCGGTGAGACAAGTGTTTGAGCGCAGAATAGGGGATTTCCCCGACGTCCGCTGTCATGCCGTCCTGGCTTGAAACGGTCCGGATGGCAATTACGTTTTCATAAGTCCTCTGGTCTCCCATGACGCCAACGGACTGGACGGGGAGAAGCACCGCGAAGTATTGCCACAGGAATGCTGCGTGGGGGGAGTGATCCAGTTCTTCCCGGACGATCCTGTCGGCTTCCTGGACAATCCTGAGCCGTTCAGGCGTCACCGCTCCGATGATTCTGATGGCAAGACCCGGTCCGGGAAATGGCTGCTTCCGGATAAAGGTCTCGGGAAGCCCAAGCTCTTTTCCCAGTCTCCTGACCTCATCCTTGAAGAGTTCTTTCAGGGGTTCGACCAGAAGGAACGGGTTTTTCCTGGGAAGTCCTCCCACGTTGTGGTGGGACTTGATGACACTTGAAGGGCCCTTGTGGGAAATGCTTTCAATGACATCGGGGTAAAGCGTTCCCTGGGCCAGGTATCTGGGACGAACAGGAAGGTGAAGGGCCTCTTCCCAGAAGACGTCGATGAAGGTTTTTCCGATCACTTTCCTTTTTCGCTCAGGGTCGCGGATGCCTTTCAAGCGGTCCAGGAAGGTCTTTTCCGCATTGACATGAATCAACGGAAGATTCAGGTGGGTCAGGTCGTGGACGATCTGTTGCGCCTCCCCCGCGCGCATCAGTCCGTTGTCGACGAAGACCGCCTGGAAGCGGTCCCCCAGTGCCAGATGGCACAGGAGCGCCGTGACGGTCGAATCAATCCCTCCCGAAAGGGCACAGATCAGATGATCGTTTCCGACTGTTGCGGAGATCTCGGCAATCTGCCGGTCGATATATCCGGAAAGGGTCCAGTTTCGGGATATCTTCGCGATCTCCACAAGAAAGGCCTTGAGGAATGGGACCCCCTGCAGGGTTTGCGTGACCTCAGGATGAAACTGGACGCCATAGAACTGATTTTTCCTGTCCTCCATGGCGGCAATCGGGGTGGACCTGGTGTGTCCCGTTTTCCGGAATCCCGGAGGGAGTTTCAGGATCGTGTCCCCATGGCTCATGAGAACAGGTGACGAGGGGGAAAAGGCAGTCCAGGGCGATGATGGGTCCGGCTCCAGGAGGAGGGGGGTGACTCCATACTCCCTGATTTCCGCGGAGACAACCGTTCCTCCCAGAATCTGGGCCATCAGCTGCATGCCATAGCAAATACCGAGAACGGGGACTCCCAGGCCGAAGATCCCCGGGTCGATGGAGGGTGCCCCGTCCTCGAAGACAGAAGATGGACCTCCGGAAAGGATCAGTGCCCTGGGTTTCCGCTCGCGAAGTTCCCCGGCGCTCACAGTGTGCGGGAGAATCTCGGAGTAGATTTCCATCTCCCTGATGCGTCGTGCGATATTTTGGGTCAGCTGGGATCCGAAATCCAGAATAAGGACCGGATCGGGAAGTGATTGTGGCATGTTGGGACCGTTCGTCAGAGGTGCGCTGTCAGATTGTCATGAATGAGGAATCGTTCACGATTCTTCCCATTCCTGGCGGTAATTTGGGGCTTCTTTCGTGATGATGACGTCATGGACATGGCTTTCGCGGAGACCTGCAGAGGAAATACGGACAAACTTGGCCTTCTCCTGGAGTTCCTCGATGGTGCGACAGCCACAATACCCCATTCCGGAACGGAGTCCTCCTGCGAGCTGGTAAACCAGTTCAGAAAGCTTTCCCTTGTGGGGAACCCTGCCTTCGATTCCTTCCGGGACGAGCTTCCGGGTGGATGCATCCTGTCCGTATCTGTCCGCTCCGCCCCGTTCCATTGCTCCGATGGATCCCATTCCCCGATAGGTTTTGTAGGATCGCCCCTGAAAAAGGACCGTTTCTCCGGGGGACTCTTCTGTGCCGGCGAACAGGGAACCGAGCATGACGGCAGAGGCTCCCGATGCCAATGCCTTGGTAATATCGCCGGAGTACTTGATTCCGCCATCGGCGATGACCCGGACACCGTGCCTGCGCGATACGGCTGCGACATTGGAGATGGCGGTGAGCTGAGGAACTCCGGATCCGGCGACGATCCGGGTTGTACAGATGGATCCGGGACCGACTCCGACTTTCAGCAGGTCGGCTCCGGCCCGGATCAGTGTTTCTGCCGCTTCTCCCGTCGCAATATTCCCTGCCATCAGGGTGATTTCCGGGAAGAGACCCTTCAGTGTCCGGATGATTTCCACAACGGATTTCGAATGGCCATGTGCAGTGTCCACTACAAGCAGATCCACCTGGCTTCGGGCCAGAAGCTTTGCCCGTTCGACCGCCATGGGGCCGACTCCGACCGCTGCGCCGACAAGAAGCCTGCCCTTCATGTCCTTTGCGGAATTCGGGTATTTGATTTTCTTCTCGATGTCCTTGATCGTGATCAATCCCTGAAGCTCGTTTTTCTCGTCGACAACGGGAAGTTTCTCGATGTGATGTTCCTGAAACAACTTCTTGGCCGCTTCCAGTGTCGTCCCGACGGGGGCGATCACGAGGTTCTTGCTGGTCATGACGTCGAAAACCTTGCGGGTGCCGTCGGTCTCAAATCTCAGGTCCCTGTTGGTCACGATTCCGACGAGCGTTCTTCCCTGGACGACCGGGATTCCCGAAATCCGGTAGGTCGACATGATATGGAGCGCTTCCGCAACCGTCTGTTCCGGCCGGATCGTAATCGGATCCGTGATCATTCCGGATTCTGATTTCTTGACCTTGTCGACTTCGTGGGCCTGCTCTTCCGGAGAGAGGGCGCGATGGATGATTCCGATTCCGCCCTCTCTGGCCAGGGCAATGGCCAGCCGGGCTTCCGTTACGGTATCCATCGCAGAGGAGAGGATGGGGATGTTCAGGGAGATCGTCTTGGTCAGCTGGATGCGTGTTTCCACTTCATGTGGAAGTAATTCCGAATATTGGGGAATCAGGATGACATCATCGAATGTCAGTCCCAATGGTATCTGATCTTCCAGCACGGATGACCTCTCTTTAATCGAGTCAAGTTTGAATCTCCCAATCATACAGGATCCCGAACAATATGGTCAATGATTTCGGGGCCCGGGAACCAAGGGAAATCTTTGTCCGGTGGAGAGGACAGGGAGTCCCTCCGGACTATTGGTACAGGTCGGGAAACCGTTTCCTGAGCAGGTTCAGTTTGGGAAGATCGTGAATTGCGATGTAGGGATGGGAAAGATTGAGGGCCAGAAAATTCTGGTGATAATCTTCTGCCGGATAGAATTGATCCAGGTCCGTGACCCGGGAAGCGATTGGTTTCGGAAAGCTCCCGGCCCGGTCGATCTGGTCGATATAGGCTTCTGCCGTCTGCTTCTGAGCATTGGTGGTCGAAAAAATGGCCGACCGGTACTGGGTTCCCGTATCCGGACCCTGACGATCGACCTCGGTCGGATCGTGGACGATGGAAAAAAAGATCTTCAGAAGCGTGCGGAATGAAATGATGTCGGCATCGTAGACGATCCGGACCGCTTCGGCATGACCAGTCCGGCCTGTACAGACACTTTTGTAATCCGCGGTGTTCCCTGACCCGCCCGTATAACCGGAAATGACTCCGAGAACACCCTTGACATGCCTGTATACCGCATCAACCCCCCAGAAACATCCTCCGGCCAATACGGCGATCTGATGTACTTCCTCCATGAAGGAAGGACCGCTGTAATCGGGTATCTGCCTGTCCTGCACGTCTGGGTCATTGCCGCAGCCGGAGAATCCCGCCAGAAGAAAAAGTCCTGAGGAAAAAACGGTGGATTCGATGGGAATCACGGCTCTACTCCTTCATTTTTAAAGCGATGGGAAGCAGTCGCAAAATGTTGTCATTCCCCTGGAGGGAGCCCGACCCCCCTTTCCCTGTGCGTAGGGATCACGTCAAGGCAAGTGTGGGGGATATCGCGGCTCCGCCTGGGCCCGTCACGATTCCCGGAGTCTTCAAGGAACTTTTCTGATGAATGGAAAAATCCGATTCATGAGGTTCCCCGGCAGGGAGGAAAGGCGTGGATCCCCGGAATCGAGAAACTCCAGATCCCGGAACTCGAATCCGGGAGCGACAGTGCAAGTCACCAGGGAGTATTGGCCTTCGGTCCTGGCGGCCTGCCACTCCCCTCCCTGAATGACTTTGACGGACTCTCCGCCCTGTTCGGGTGTGGTGAGCCTTGTGTGTGCGAGAAGAGAAAGATCCGGGGAGAGGGATTCCAGGGAAAGGGGATCTCCAGACAGATGCTGCCAGATTTCTTCGGACCGGATGCGATGCCAGGCACTCTTTTCTCCTGCCCTCAGCAGGTAGTAGATCACGGTAGCGGAAGGACGTTTTCCCAGAACCGGATGATCCACGAGAGAGGTGGACCGAAAAATTTCACGGAAGACGCCCCCTTCGGGATGAGGGAGAAGTCCAAGCTGTTCGATCAGTCTTTCCGAAGGGTCGCCCGGCCGCTCATTCATCGGATGACTCCGATTTCTGACTCCCGGAAACACTGTCGATGAGTCCCCGTTCGCAGAGATCTGCGAACCATTCGGCTGTTCTCCCGGAGCGGGACGCTCTGAGCCTTGAAAACAGTGTCGCCCTCTGAAGAATGCCCGGAAGGGAATCGGCGGGCGAAAAATCATGATTTTTTCCGAGCCCGGGCTCTTCGTTCGAGGGCTCCGGACGCTGTGTCCCCAAGGGAAGGAGATTGCGCGATACCAGCTTTGCCAGGACGAGATCCAGATATCCGTTGAGATCGGGTTCGAAAAAGGAAAGAGTCAGACCAAATCGGTCCCAGAGGGCCATCGTGTCATCCACCGTTTCTCCCGGATGGAGCGCGTCGTCTCTCCGGGAAAAAGACTCCGAGACCAGGTGGCGGTGATTGGAGGTGACGATCAGTCCGACATTTGCCGGAAGCCCGGCGATCCCCCCATCGAGGAAGGAGCGAAAATGGTGAAAGAGAGGATCTTCCGGCGGGAAGTAAAGATCGTCGAACAAGACGAGTGCGAACTCCGGCCGGTTGTCCAGCGCGTCGATCAGCGGGAGGAGATGGGGAATTCCTTCCCGGTCGACCTGGATCAGACGGCAGGAGGGGATCCCGGTGGATTTGTGGTGCATGTCCGTCCGGTGCCAGGCTTCGAGAACCAGGGATGTCTTCCCTGTTCCCCGGAATCCGTGGATGAGCGTCGAGACCGGGGAGAGCCCGGTTTCAAAGCTTGCAAGGTTCCTGAGAAGGATCTCCTTCGGGCCGGTCAAGCCCAGGAGACCTTCCCGTGGAGGCGTCCGGAGGTGCTGTACCGGGTAAAGGACAGGGGAATCCCTTCCGGCGGAAAGAAGGCGATAGGAGGGAGAGGGACGGGAAAGGGCCGCCTCGAAAGGATTCAGATACTGGTCCAAGAGAGGCTTCCCCGGATCACAGGTAGGGTTCGAACGTGTTTGATTCCGGGTTGCCGGCCCTGAGGTCCGCATTGTTTTCGAGCCGTTTGAACAAGAGAAGGTCGAACAGCCGTCCGGCCTGGGACTTCAGTGTGGGAGATTCCAGCAGGAATTGACGTTCTTCCGGAGAAAACGGCAGGAACGCGGACCAGTGATGCACCAGCGCTTCCGGTTCAAGGGTCGAGTCCCGGATCCATGAAAGCTCCCGGTCGAGATCCAGTGTTCCGAGCGTTTCGTCGACGGTCTGGGAAAGACGGTCGAATTCGATGCTGGAAAGCGGTTCCGAGGAAAAAGCATCATTCAGGGTGACGATTCCTTTCCGGAATGTCGCCGGCTCCAGTTCCTCCTGGATGGTGAAGGAAGAGAGGCCAAGAAGAGTGATGTAGTATCGTCCGTCCGAGAGGCGGTTGCTCTGGATGATCCGTCCGAGACAACCGGTATTCTGGACAGGCGGAGATTTGTCGTACTGCTCTTCCCATCCTTCTTTCAGGAGGACCATGCCGATCATGTTGTCCGTCCGGATCGCTTCCGCTACGAGCGCCCGGTAGCGGGGCTCGAAAATATGAAGCGGCCGCAGGGTCTTGGGGAACAGGACAACGTTCGGAAGGGGAAACAAGGGAATGGTTGATGCCATTATCGCCCTTTCAGTAATGGAAAGTTTGGGGTTCGCAGAAGAGAGCCCGACAGGAAGGCTTTTCCGGCATGGTTCGAGGACTGGAAAGAAAGCTAGTCTTCCTCATACAGTTCGTATCCTCCGGGAGCCTGTCGAATCACGCCCTTCTGATCGGGAAATGCCATCCCGAAAAGGGCAAGATGGGCATACCACACAACGATACCCTGCCGATAGGGATATGTCCTGATCGATCCCGATACCCGTTCCGACAAGTGGGTCAGTGCATCCTGGTACGTGGGGTAAACCCCTATCTTCAGAAGATGATGGCTCTCCACAAGGTTCTTCTGGAAGGTGTGAGATTTCAGACGGGCCTTCCCCCAGAAGGTAAAAAAAGTGATCAGGACCACCAGCGATACGATCATCAGCTTGATCTGGGCCGTGATGCTCCGGATTGCGGTCGACCAGGAGCTTTGTGATTCGTCCCCCTGGGGGTTTGCGACATCCCTGCTCATCAGTGTGTTCCCGGTTACTCTTCGGATAAAGGCCAATCAGTCTTAACCTTGGCGTGTTTACCCTGTAATGATAGACTTTCCTCCGGGTCTGGACAAGTAGGTCCGGAGAGTGGCTTGCCCTTCTCCCCTTCGGGGGAATCCTTCCTGCCATCCCTCCTTATCAACCGTTTGCGGAGAAACGGAAAATGCCAGAGAGCGTGAAGAAACCGGAAGAGATCAGGTATGTTGTGGCCGTTCCTTCAATGGCGCCGGATCTCGCCCGGATGTGGAAGATGCTGATCGAGGAGGAGTCGCCTCCCTTGATGGAACCGGGCCCGGATGGGGAAGAAGCCTGTGCCCGGACGATCAGGCAAATGATGGAAGACACCGAGCGGTGTATCTCTTTCGTGGCCCTGGCAGGCACTCTTCCGGTCGGGTTTGTCCTGGGGTACACCTACATGCGGCCTTACGGACAGCCGGCCAGCGCCGGACAGATCCTGCACTGGTACGTGTCCCCCGATTTCCGGGGGCGGGGTGTGGGACAGTGTCTTTATGGCCATCTGATGGACTGGTTCGTCAGGAAAAAGATCGAAATCGTCGAAGTAATGGCCCGGGACGAGCCGGATCGGGACAAAGGGTGGCGGCTCCGCGGGTTCTCCGTCACTCTTCGCATTTATGCGAAACGACTGTCGGCTCCTCCGCCCCCTCCCTGAAAGGATTATTCCCCCGGCAACGAGATGTCCTGAGTGTTTCCCGGGAGGGTCCCTTCCCATTTCGCGAGGAGGAATCCCCGGATGAACCCGTCGAGTTCCCCGTCGAGCACTTCTGAAACTTTCCCCGTTTCAAGTCCTGTCCGGTGATCCTTGATCATCTGGTAGGGTTGCAGCACATAAGACCTGATCTGATGTCCCCATCCGATTTCCTTCTTGTTCTGTGCTCCGGAAATCTGATCCAGGGCTTCCTTTTTCTTCTTCTGCTCCAGTTCGTAGAGCTTTGCTTTCAGGACCTTGAAGGCCATTTCCCGGTTCTGAAGCTGGGAGCGCTCGTTCTGGCTCGAGATCACGATGCCGGATGGCATATGTGTCAGGCGGACGGCGGAAGATGTCTTGTTGACGTGCTGGCCTCCTGCGGAGGACGCCCTGAACGTGTCGATCCGGATGTCTTCGTCGCGGATTTCGACCTGAACGTTGTCGTCGAGTTCCGGATACACGAAGACTGATGAAAAGGAGGTATGCCGACGTTTGTTGGCGTCGAAAGGGGAGATTCGCACAAGCCGGTGGATCCCGGATTCTGCGGCAAGATACCCGAATGCGTATTCTCCCCGAAACAGAACGGTGGCACTTTTGATCCCGGCCTCGTCTCCCGGCTGGATATCAATGACTTCGATCGTCATTTTGTGCCGTTCGGCCCAACGGAGGTACATCCGAAGCAATATCTGGGCCCAGTCCTGGGATTCGGTCCCCCCCGCCCCAGGATGGATTTCAAGGATTGCCGGGCTGTCGGACTTCTCGTCCGAGAGAATCTCCTCGAGTTCAAAGGTCTGGACTGTTTCGACAAATGCCGGAACCCGTTGGGAGAGTTCTTTCAGAAACTCGGGATCTTCGGCCAGGTCCAGAAGCGTCTGGATGTCGGACTCTTCCCGTTCCAGACTCCGGATCAGTTCAAGGCGTTTTTCGAGACGGCTTTTCTCACGGAGGAGTTTCTTGGCCCGGTCTGCATCTTTCCAGAAGTCGGGAGATTGCGTCTGGGCATCGATCTGTTCGAGCTGGACAACAAGTCTGTCCGAGTCAAAGATGCCTCCGGATTTGAGTGATCCGTGCTTCTTCCGCATGGAAGCGTTCTCGCAGTGATTCAAGTGTTTCGATAGTCATGGAGGTTCCTTTCTTGTCTGTGTCCCCGCATTTTCAGGATCGCGAAGAGACCGATGAGATAGATCAGGGAAAGCCGGAAAACCCATTCTCCGTATTTTCGGTAGAACGTTTCAGCATGCGAGAGGGAAAGAAGAATTGTAACCGCTTGTCGCTTGAAAAGTGAAGTTTTTCCGCGAATGGAGCCATCGGGAGTGACGGTTCCGGAAATTCCCGTATTGGCGCTCCGGACGAGAGGAATGCCGTTTTCCACAGACCGGAGAAGAGACTGGCGAAAGAGTTGGTAGGGGGCATCAGAGTTTCCGAACCACGCGTCGTCGGAAAGGACAACGAGCAGGTCGGGATTCCTCCGGGCAATCTTTCTGATGAGGGAAGGATAAAGGGCTTCATAACAGATGACGGGAGCCGCGGATACGGAATGTCCTTCGATCGGAAAGGAAAAGATTTCCGGTGTTTTTCCGGGCTTCAGATCCCCTGTGATACCGGTCATATTCCGGAGCCACCAGAAAAGAGAGGGAAGCGGGATGTATTCCCCGAAGGGGACCAGGTGTGTCTTGCGATAAAGCTGGGGAGCGGGGTTCTGAGGATCGATGCCGATGGCATCGTTCGAAAACTGGTAGGAACGGGTCCGCTCATCCCTTTCCAGCCCCAGGGTGCCCGTAATGAGGGGGACGAGAAGGGAGAATGTGCGGGCTACATCCTCCTCGACCGCCGTGGGAGGAGCGTTGTAAACTACAGGGAGTGCCGTTTCCGGCCAGATGATGATCTGACCTCCTGCCCGGATCGCCGATTGGCTCATGGACAGATAAGTCCGGATCGAATGGGAGATAAAGGGCCTCGTCCATTTGTGATCCTGGGGGATGTTGCCCTGAATGAGGGAGACCCGGACAGATCGGGCTGAATGTTTCGGTGATGGAGAGGATCGTTCCCCGCCGACGATCCACGCGATGATCTGGAGTGAAAGAAAAATGAAGGGGAGGCCCTTGGTCAGGCGGGAGGTCGGGAAAGGCTTCCTGAACTCTTCGATGCCGATGGCCAGCCATCCGTTTGCAAGAACGATCATGAAAGAGAGTCCCGCCACCCCTGTGATCGATGCCATCAGGAAAAACGGAGGATGTCGGAAGGGAAGAGCGCCCAGCGGGTTCCA
>DAIEST010000258.1 GCA_027346125.1 Leptospirillum sp.
GCCCAGATGGGGTTCATGCTGATGGAATGCGGTCTGGGGCTCTACAGCCTCGCGGTGATGCACATCGTCGCCCACTCCGTCTACAAGGCGCATGCCTTTCTGTCCTCGGGGAGTGTGGTTGATCATTTCCGGGCACCCGCCTTGCCGCATGCATCCCGCAAGGGATCCGGATGGGGAGCCATTCTTGGCTTTACAGTCGGGTCGCTCGTGACATTTGCGATCGGAAACGGGTTCGGGATCGATTTCCGGCACCAGCCTGCGCTGGTCGCCTTGGGAGTGGTCCTGTCGGTGGCTGTCACCCAGCTCATTCTGCCGACGCTGACCATGCGCCATGCCGGAGCCGGCACCCTGTTCCTGTGGATGGGGAGTCTCTCCGCCGTCGTCTGTACCGCTTACTTCGGACTCCATCGTCTGTTCGACATGTTCCTGGGACAGAGCCTTCCCGCGGCGAGATTTCCGGAAGATCCCCTCCAGAGCGGGATCCTGGGACTGATCATGGCGGTGTTTCTGGGACTGCTCTTCATTCAGCACGTGGTGTTCGGCATCCAGAAAAGACCGTTCTGGCAGGCCGCCTACGTCCATCTCTACAACGGTCTTTATGTCGATCTTTTATTTGCCAGGATGGTCGGCGGATCCGATCCGAACAGAACCGCCAGACAAACACAGTCATCCAGATCCAAACAAAGCGAGGTGCTCCCATGAATGTCATCGATAGATACGATACGGCTCTGAAGAGCAAGGTAGATGAGGCCTGCCGCCGAATTGCTCCCTTGTGGCCACTCAAGCATTTCGTGGCCGTCAACCCCTACTTCGGACTGAGCGACCAGCCCTTCTGGCAGGCCGACAAGACGATGAGGCGGGTGGCCGGAACGGGATTGTGCATGCCTTTGGAGTACTACAGGGAACAGCTTGCAAGCGGCCGGATCACGCGAAACGATCTGGCGGCTGCTCTTCTGGAGATGGACAGCACATGGGATCTCCAGTCCTTCGAACGGGAACTGGCCCGGAAAGAAGCGAAGCCAAGGTCGCCCTTTCCGCTCCTGAGCGATATTCTGGGCGATCTCGAACACCGGGACTGGGCGGGTTTTGTCGTCGAACGGATCAGCCAGTACTGTGCGGCCTACTTCGACGAGGGACAGGCCCTGTGGACGATGCCCTGGAAGGATCAGTCGCTCTACCGGGGCTGGATCCGCTACGCTTCGCTCGACCGCAGTGCGCGGATGATGGGTCTCCGGGGCACAAAAGAAGTCGTTTGCTCCCTTCCGGAGTCTCCAGAAGACTGCATCGCGCGGTCTCTCGGAGAACTTTCCGTACCCCGGGAGGCGGTGGGCGACTACCTCCACGCGTCTCTCCTGAGCATCGGAGGCTGGGCCGGCTGGACCCGCTACCGCCTCTGGCAGGCCCAGCTGGGAAAAGGCCACGACGATACGCTCCGTGACCTTCTGGCCATCCGTCTCGCCTGGGACGCCATCCTCCTGAAAGTGCGATCCAGCGGCACGCTTGCCAGAAAATGGCAGGAGGCACTTGCGGCGTTTTCCGTTTCCGTGGCCCCTGCCGATCCCGCCCACCAAGTCGATGCCGTTCTTCAGACGGCGTTCGAAATCGGGTATCGGCGGCAGCTGATCGCGGCCATCGCTTCCGGACGGAGTACGCGCGGAAGCATTGCCAGACCCGATGCGCAGGCCATCTTCTGTATCGATGTCCGCTCGGAAACCTTCCGGCGCGCGCTGGAAACTGTTTCGCCGTCTGTCCAGACACTGGGGTTTGCCGGGTTTTTCGGGGTCCTGGTCGAATACCTTCCCTTCGGATCCGCCGAGGCCAAGGGACATCTTCCCATCCTGTTCAACCCTTCCTACCGCATCGCGGAGGTTCCTGCCGGCATGTCCGAGGCGGATGCGGGCGAAATGGCCGCCAAAAGACATACGCGGATGCGGGCTTCCAAAACCTGGAAGCATTTCAAGACCTCTGCATCCTCCTGTTTTTCCTTTGTTGAAGCGGCAGGAATCCTCTCCGCCTTCAAACTGGTGAGCGACAGCATGGGGTGGAGCCGTCCCGTCGTCCATCCCCAGAGGGAAGGGCTGAAAAGCCACGAGATCAACCGCATTCGACCGGTCCTGGACAGCGTCCAGAAAAAGGGGACGGGAAAGACCGAGTCCCCCGTTACGGGAATCCCCGTGGCCGACCGTCCTTCAGTGGCCGAGTTCGCCCTCAGGAACATGGGAATGATACGGGATTTTGCCCGTCTGGTTCTTCTGGTCGGTCATGGAAGTACTACGGCCAACAACCCGCAGGCCACGGGGCTCGATTGCGGCGCCTGCGCCGGGCAGACCGGCGAGGCCAGCGCCCGCATTGCGGCGGCATTGCTGAACGACCCGTCCACCCGAAAAGGGCTGGCCAGGGAGAAGGGGATCGTCATCCCGGAAGATACCTTCTTCGTCGGAGCTCTTCACGATACGACCACCGATATGGTGCAGATGTACGATACGGACACCCTGCCGGCTTCCCACGACGAGGATTTGAGGCGGTTGAGCGTCTGGCTCGACCAGGCCGGAGAGATGTCCCGTCTGGAGCGCGCCTCGCTTCTGGGCACGGACGCTCTTCCGAAGGCGGAAATCACCTCGGACATCCTGCGCAGGACCCGCGACTGGTCGGAGGTTCGCCCCGAATGGGGACTGGCCGGAAACGCCGCCTTCATCGTCGCTCCGAGAAACCGCACGTCCCATTGCGACTTGGGGGGGCGCGCGTTCCTGCACGAATACAACTGGAAGAACGATACCGGGTTCGCCACCCTGCAGCTGATCATGACCGCACCGATGGTCGTGGGGAACTGGATCAACATGCAGTACTACGGATCGGTGGTCGACAATCTCCGCTTCGGCAGCGGCAACAAGGTCCTGCACAACGTGGTGGGGGGTGCGATCGGGGTTCTCGAAGGCAACGGCGGGGATCTGCGCGTCGGACTGGCCATACAGTCCCTTCACGATGGAAAACGGTGGGTTCACGAGCCGCTCCGTCTCAATGTCTTCATCGAAGCTCCGCAGGGCCCGATCGATGACGTGATCTCCCGACATGATATGGTCCGGGAACTCATCGAGAACGAGTGGCTTTATTTTTTCCGGATCGACGATGACGGAAGCTTCTATCGTCGGGAAACCGACCGTCAATGGAGACAGGTGTTCCCCAATCCCTGACGACGGGGACGGGCAGGACGGAGGAGAGAGATGACGCAGGAAGAGAACATCAAAACCCATGAGGAAGTTCCCTGCTCTCTCTATGCAGGCCAGCGGGTAGCGCTCCTGACCCGGCATGGCAAGGAACATGCGATTGCTCCACTCCTGGAGCCGGAACTCGGCTGCCGGATCGAGCATGTATCGAATTACGACACCGACCTCCTGGGCACCTTCACCCGGGAGATTGCCCGGGAAGGGACTCAGGTCGGGGCCGCCCGCAGAAAGGCGCGTCTCGGGATGGAACTCGCCCGACTCCAGGTCGGACTGGCCAGCGAAGGATCATTCGGTCCGGACCCGATGGCAGGGATGATTCCCTGGAACGTGGAATGCCTGATCTGGATCGACGACAGTCTGGGGATCGAGATTGTGGGCTTTGCCCAGGGCATGGCGAGATTTGGGAATGCCCTGGTGAAGGATTGGAAAGAGGCCGAAACCTTTGCCCGGCAGTCTGGGTTCCCCGAACATTATATGGTCGTTCGCCCGGAAGGAGAGGAAGACCTGCGCATCTGCAAAGGAATTTCGGCCTGGGAAGAACTGGAAGAGATGTTCCAGAAGGCTCTTGAGCTATCGGCAAATGACAGGGTTTTTCTCGAAGTGGACCTGAGGGCCCATGCCAATCCGACGAGAATGGAAAAAATCCGCCAGGCGGCCGGGGACCTTTTAAAAAAAATACAGTCCCGTTGTCCGGTATGCCTGACTCCGGGATTCTCCATGGTCGATCGGCTCGAGGGGCTGCCCTGCGGCGATTGTGGTTCTCCCACACGTGAATACCGCGCCGGGATCTACTGCTGCCGGAAATGCGCCCACCGGTCCGTACAGGAGAGAACCGAACGGCAATACGCCGATCCTCAATATTGCGATGACTGCAATCCCTGACCCGATCTGATCCCTGGCCTCTTAATGGAGAGTCAGGGAAGCAGCTTTTTCCTATACTTCTTTCTTAAATGGAGCGAGTCATGCCGGACAATCACCGAAGCAGCGCGGTTACTCAAGGAGTACAGCGTTCGCCCAACCGGGCCCTTCTGCGCGCCACAGGGTTTGGTGCCGGGGATTTTGAAAAACCCATCGTGGGCGTGGCGAATGCCTGCAGCACCATCACTCCATGCAACATGGGACCGGGGACTCTTGCTGCATGCGCCGCGAATGCCATGAAAAGTGCCGGAGCCGTAACCGGGTGAACGTACGAATGTTCAGGAGATCCTTCTTCTGTTTATCCGGCACGCTTGTAAAAATAAAAAGAAGAGAAAAATGACGTTCAGGTTTGAAGTGGCGGGTTGATGGGTTAGAATGGTGGAGAATATCCAGTCAGGAGTATCCGATGGCAGGCTGAGGACTAGTCTTTCCCTCGGAGCCGGTCGAAGAGGACTTCATCATACCGCGGCCGTACACACCCCGGGAAACACGCAAATGGAGCGGGATCATTGATCGTCTGCAGCCTTCGGACTACAGCACCCCGGAGGCCAGCGACGAAATCTCCGGCAATGGAGCCATTGCGATGACCATCGACAGGAAAAGAACCTCTTCCGGATCAGGGTCCGACTCCTTCACCGTTCCTCCTTTCCAGTTTTCTCCCCGAGGAGTCAGAAAAGGATTTCCTGTCGGAATCTGTCTCCTCACATCCCGGGGAGAGATCTTCTTCCAGAACCCTTCCTACGCAAAAATCCTGCAGGGACTCAATCTTGCCGGAACGGGCAAACGCGAGGCTTCCATTCAGGACGCGATCCTCTCCTTTGCCCGTACTCCCGGCCAGGAAAAGGATCGCCGAAATCAGTACACGGCATTCGATATCGAGGGACTGACACATATTGTCGACTGCCAGGTTTTTTCCTTAACGACCGAAAATCTTCAGGATGAAGAATTGCTGATCCATATCCAGGATGTGACCGACCTTGAGTCCCTTGCACAGGAAACCCTCGAAGTCGGACGCTATCAGGATGTCCTGGGGAAGATCGCCCATCTTGCCGTCAATGGAGCATCCATGAAGGAAGTGGCGAACTTTGCCTCCCGGGAAACAGCACGGGCGCTGCACGTCGATTTTTGCAAGATCCTGATCCCGGGAGACTCGGATCCCCTGTTACATCTGCTTGCCGGGGTCGGATGGCGAAAAGGGCTTGTGGGAACATATGTCCAGGAGGGCGGCGTCCATTCGCAGGCGGGATTTGCCATCAGGGAGAGAACACCGATCATCGTGGAAGACATGCTTTCCGAAAAAAGATTTTCCCCGTCGACCCTCCTTTCGGATCACAAGGTCCGCTCGGGAGTGAGCGTTCCGATGATGTTCCATGAGCAGGTTCTGGGAGCCATGAGTGTCCATACCCTCTCCAAACGAAGATTCAACAACCGGGAGATCGGATTTCTCGAAACCGTGGCCAATACCTTTGCGACCATTCTGGAACGATGGAAACGAGAAGAAACACAGCTCTCCCTCTACAAGAGGCTTTTTGCCCAGCTTCAGGACGGGGTCATCCTGACCGATACCCAGGGAACCATTCTGGAATGGAATCCGGCCATGGAGCACATGTCCGGGTGGTCCCGACAGGAAACGATCGGAAAAACTCCCGCACTCCTCTCTTCCGGAAAGCAGGGCACTGATTTCTACCGTCTTCTCTGGGAGACCCTGCATTCCGGAAAACCCTTCGTGGGCCGGTTCATCAACCGTCGAAAGGACCAGACAGAGTTTCTCGTCTGGGAAAATATCAGTCCCGTCATGGACCCCGACAACACGATCCACTATTTTCTCGCGATCCTGACCGATCTGTCCGAGAGAGAAAAGCTTCTGGAAGCTCTTCGCCACACGGAACAGATAAAGCTTGTGGGCCAGCTTTCCGGCGGGCTTCTTCATGAGATCCGAAACCCCCTCATCGGAATGGGAAGTCTGGCCGAACATATCGCCAAATCCAGGAACCTTCCGGAAGAGTTTCGAAGGCAGGCTCGTCTGATCGCCGACGAAGCCCGCCGGATCGATGACCTTCTTGGGTCTCATCTCTCCGAGCTGCGGCCCAAGACATTCGACTTTCAGCTGCTTGTCCTCGAGGAACTGGTCCGTGATGCCCAGTCCCTCCTTCAGCAGGCGTTCCGGAAAGGACAGGTCCGATTCATCCTTGAATCGGAAGAGTCCCTTCCTTTGGTCGAAGGGGCCCGCGGGCCCCTT
>DAIEST010000259.1 GCA_027346125.1 Leptospirillum sp.
TGGAGGGAAAACCCCAGGCGGGATCGGTTGCATCTTTCTGTGACGGAGGCGTTGGGAAAATCGGTCAACATGATTTTTGCCAAGATCGCCTTGCGGTGGCTGACGGCGTCAAATCTTCAATCCACCGCCAACAGTTTCGGGTTCAACAAGACCATTCCCTCGGATGTTCCGATCGATCCGAGTGATGCAAATATTCCTTCCGACAGGGATGGTTTTGCCAGGACAGCAGCAGGATTCGGGCAGGTCATGATCAGTCCGATTCACGCAGCGCTCATCGCTGGAGCCCTCTCGAACGGGGGCGTCATGATGACCCCCCATCTTATCCATTCCATCATCGATCCGTCCGGAAAGGTCCTTTACCGGGAATTGCCAAGTCCGCTGATGACGATCACGGATCCCAAGAGTGCCTGGACCCTTCTGGCGATGATGCATTCGACTACCGTTCGCGGTACTGGTCGGAGAGCGTTCCTTCACTGGCATTACGATCCGCTTCTTCGTCATATTGCGGTTGCCGGAAAAACCGGAACCCTTTCCGGCATGCATCCGGTCGGGCATTATGAGTGGTTTATGGGAATGGCCCCCATCGGAAAACCCCGTATTGCCGTGGCAGCCCTTTCCATCGATATGGGGCTCTGGCGGATAAAGGGACCGGATATCGCAAGCCGCGGGATGATCGCCTATTTTCACAAGCGACCATCATTCTGAGGCATTTTCTTTTTTCTCTGTCTCATTTTTGGTATTCTCTTTTCCATGCCTTCGTTTCTAGTTTTTTCCTGAGCGGTTGAGATATAGGGTATGTATTGTCCGAGTTAAGGTTGTTAATCCTATGAAAGGGAAGGGTGACTGATGGTCTCTGTGAAAAAAGTGATGACAAAGAATCCCTTGTTGGTCGATATGACGACGACAGTACGAGAAGTGTCCGAGATCATGAAAACAAAGAGAGTTGGCAGCCTTCTTGTCAATCAGGGAGACAAGACAGTCGGGATTATCACCGAGACGGACATTGTGCGTCGGGTGATCGCCGAGGATCGCGTTCCCTATATCACGCCTGTTTCCCAGGTCATGAGCGCTCCAGTCCTTTCGATTCAGGAAGATGCTTCGATCTATGACGCCCAGGATATGATGGACAAGCATCACATCCGGCATCTCCTTGTTCTAAGCGGGGATGAAGAGGTGGTAGGCCTGATTTCGATCCGGGATCTGATTCATCCTGCCTATGTTGGAAAAGAAGACTCGTGGGCCGGAGGAATTACGGAATAACGTCTGGAAGCCGTTTTTCTTCATTCCAGTCTTGTTTTCGTGTGTCCTCCAGATGGGCAAACCCTTCTGGAGGACTTTTCTGGTCAGTTCCTGTTCCTTCCCAATGTCTTTGGAAGTATTCTGACCTTCCCCGCCGTCTTTCCTTCACTCCCGTGACCGCTCGTGGAAAGCCACGAGAGTCCGCCATTCTGCCTCATCGAGGAAGAGCAGGGGATGTCTCCGGCATTTCCAATCCGGATCGATTTTTCCACCTGGGCCGATCGACGAGCCGGACCTCCCAAAACTCTGAATGTAAACCATGGTTGACGTTGTCCGGTGAATGTGAATATCGAAAAAATTTCCATGGAATTGAAAAAAGCCAGAAAACAAAAGGGATTGACACAGGAAGTTCTGGCCAGGAAGGCCGGTGTTTCCCGTGCCTCCATCATTGCCGCCGAGAAGGGAACGGACATGTCGCTCTCGACATTCCTCGGGATCCTCGATGCGCTTGAAATGAATCTTGAAATGAGCCCTAGACCCATTGATCGGGGAAGAGTTGCAGGCCGGTTTCCAACGCTGGACGAGTTGAAGAAAATGCGACTCGCGGGAGATCTCTGAGGATGACGGGGGACGCCCTCGATATCTATGTCGGTAGTCGTCTGACCGCCACCCTTGAACGAGATCCGGCTGCAGGGGAATATGTTTTTTCTTATCGTTCCGGGGCACAGGATCCCGTATCCCTCACCATGCCCGTTTGTGACCTGCTCGACCGTTTTCTGAGACTTCCCTTGAATTATGAGGGAACGAAAAAATGGCTCAGGAGAGAGGATATTGTTTCCTTCGGAATTCGATGTTGCGGGATGGATGGGGCGAAAATCGTCCGGTTTTAACCGTTGCCACTGATTCGGCTTTCCATCGTTCCATTTCTGTATTGTCTCCTTCGTGTTTTTCTAACGAAAGATGCTTTTGGGAGCCGCGATGATGGGGAGGGGATCGTTGTTCTCCGAAAATGCGCCTATCCTCCGGTGAATGTTCGGAGGAATGACGGCATTCCCGCCTTTGTCTTCCGACGTTTTTGTCCATCTGTCCGACCCGCCCGTCAATCCTGGGCCAAACCGATTTCCTGCCCGAATACCTTGATGATCCGTTGGATCCATGACTCCTCCCAGCCAAGCGTGACAGAAATCCGGATCCGTTCCGAGCCGGAAGGGACTGTGGGCGGTCGAATCAGGGGTGCCCACAGCCCGGACTCCAGAAGGACTTCCTGGAATCTCAGAAGTCGGTCTTCCGAAGCCAGAATGGGGAGGATCGGAGAGTCGTCCGGTGGAAGGCCGATCGCGGAACGAATCAGATGGACGCGTTCCTGAAGAAGGTGAACAATTTCGGAGTCTTCTTCCAGCAGGCGGATCGCTTCAAGGTTTGAAGCGAGGACGGAAGGGGGGAGGGATGTGGAGTAGACGAACCCCCGTCCTTTCGAGATCAGGAGTTCCCGGAAGTCGGGATGGCAGACGGCAAAGCCCCCGAGTCCGCCAAGAGCTTTGGAGAAGGTTCCGGTCAGGATGAGACGATCCGGATCCCATTCGATTCCGCTGGCTTCGAGTCCGCCCCGTCCTGTTCGACCAAGCGTTCCTGTCGCATGGGCTTCGTCGAGAAGGAGGAGCCCATCCCTTTGACGGACGAGACGAATCAGGTCCGTGAGGGGGGCCTGATCGCCTTCCATGCTGAAGAGCGATTCAGTCACGATCATGAATCGGGGAGAACTGTCCGTCCCGCGGGTTCTTCTGTCCAGATCCTCTTCGATCCACGCGATATTGTTATGGGGGAACACGACAGTTTCTTTTCTCGACAGACGAAGCCCGTCGATCAACGACGCGTGATTGAGTTCGTCGGAATAGAAGAGATCGACCAGATTTCCAAAAGCGGAAAGGGTTGAGGTGTTGGCCTGGTAGCCGGTCGGGAAAACGAGAGCCGACGGTCCCCGCTTGAAGGCGGCGATTGCCGACTCAAGTTCCCGGTTGAGCGGATGGTTTCCCGACAGCAGCCGGGAGCCCCCCGAACCGGTCCCGGATCGGGAAAGCTCGTCTCTGGCGGCGCCAATCAGTCTGGGGTGGCGGGTCAGAAAAAGGTAATCGTTTGACGAGAGCGATATGTCTCCGCGGGATGGAAGCTGTTTCCTCTGGCCTGTCCGGTCCAGTTCGGACAAAAGCCGGTCGTTGGCCTCAAGGTACCGTTGCTCATCCATCTGTGGCCTGGAACCTCGAGAGAAGATCGTCGTCGTTTTCAGGAGGGTGGAGAGGGTTTCTGGAGGTAAACAGGACCGGGACTTCCGTCAGATAATGGATAATCTCCGACAGAGTTGCCTGATCGAAGGACTTCCTGATGCCGATAATCCGTCCACCCGAAGGAAGGCCGGGATGTTTGACGAAAGGAAGACGGATATATCCCACACCCCGGACGCTCAGGTACCCTGTGGTGTAGTCGGGATTGTCGGAAAAGCACAACTCGAAGGCCGTTTCCTGATGCGAAAGGATTTTGCTGGAGATCTGGAGCGCTTCGATGAAGCGGCGCCCGGATCCGGCCAGGTGAACGGCCGACTCCTGCATCAGTTCAGTCCTCAGTCCAGGCCGGATACCGAAGTGCGTGACCCGGATTCCGGTTCCGTCCGGGGTCAGCTGCTCTCCGCCGGGGGGAAGGAGGGAGGCTCCGGAAAGCGTCGTATGATCTTTCGAAAGAAGGTTTTTGGCATGTCTGTATGTGACCATGGCAGGTGTGCCAAAGATCGCTTCCATCCGTTCGAATGCTTTTTTCAGAAACGCCCATGTTTTTTCATGGCTGGTGCTTTTAAGACAAAAGACCGGAAGAAGGGGGATGTTTCGGATCTCTTCCATGTGAACGGGATCGATCCTGATATTGATCGAGTGGGGGGGAGCCAGCGGATTTTTCGAGGAAGTCGACATCCCCTGATCGAACAGTTCGAGGATCCGGGTCGGCAATGAGCTTGTATCGACGATATCCTCCCCCCCGGCAAGATGCTTTTTCTCGAGGAATGCTCGCATCCGGATGCTGTACAGGGCAGGCAGCTCTTTTCTGCTCATGGCTGGCAGCCTACGGACGATCTGTCTGGTCGGGGACGTGAGGCGCCGTAAGTTCGAACCCAAGCTCGCCGATCATTCTGATGTCCTCGTCGGGAGGCCGGCCCATGCGGGTCAGATAGTTGCCGATCATGACGCCACTTGCACCATGATGGAAGATTTCAGGGTGTCTGGAGCCCAGCGCATTGACCCGGCCGCCACAGATGCGGATCTCCTTCTTCGGAAGCATATAACGGGAAACCGCAATGGACCTGAGGGCTTCGGCCGCCCCGATCCCGGCTCCTTCATCGTGGAGGGGGGTTCCGGGAATGGGAACGAGAAAATTGATCGGGACCGAATCGACGTCAAGATCCCGAAGGGTTTCAAGAAGCTGGACCCGGTCGGAGTCGGATTCCCCAAGACCGAAGATCCCGCCGGAGCACACGGAGATGCCCTGTTCCTTGGCTTTCCGGATTGTGTTGATCCGTTCTTCATATTGATGTGTGGTGACAATCCGTGGAAAATAATCCCTGGACGTTTCCAGGTTATGGTGAAGCCGGTTCAGTCCTGCGTCATGGAGTGTCTCAAGCACCTCCCGGGAGAGGATGCCCAGTGTCGCGCAGGACCAGATCCCGACGTCGCGCCTGACCGTCTCGATCGACTGGGCGATTCCCTTCACGTCCTGCGGGTCGGAAAGGCCTCTGCCGCTTGTGGCGACACAGAACCGCCGTGCGCCGTTTTCTTTTGCCAGCCGGGCGGTCTTCCGGACCATTTCGGCAGGAACGAGCGGAAACTCCGGAGAAATTGTCTGGTGATGGGAGGACTGGGAGCAGAAATGACAGTCTTCCGAGCATCCTCCCGATTTGGCGTTCATCACGGTGCAGGGATCGATCCGGAGGCCCCGGAAGTCTTCCCTGATCCGGTCTGCACCGTCCCGGATCAGGGGCGAGTACTGCTCGGGGAGGGAGAACAGCCATTCGGCGGAGCCTGGGTCGATTCCCTTGCCCGTTCTGGCCTCGTCCGTCAACTCCTCAAGACGACGGAGCGTTTCCGGATTCTGGCGGAATTCTGAATGCATGATATCCATATCGGTCGTCTCTTTCTTGGTTTTTCAGTCCGCTCAACGCTCAAAATGATTGCCGGTTCGAACCGCACGATTGTTCTGAACAGGAGGATCGCAGCATCGTATCCGATCGATCTCGGGAGTCGCATCTTGCACAGGATATCCTCTCGCCCTCCCGCCTGTCCATTTTGTTTGGGGAACGGCTGCATGATATCCGCGACAGAGTCTGTCATCTTTGATCTGACAAACGACCGCGCGGGGTTTTGCGGGAACCGGACATGATTGCCGGAAGGGCCGATGAAGAGATCTTCTTCGGATCATTCCAGGGAGGTGAGATTTGGACGGCCACAAGAGTGCAGGGGGGCAGGGATTGTCGAAAAACATCCTGTCTCCGTCGCTGGAGAGAAAGATTCTCCTGGGAATAGCGGTTCCTTCCGGCATCCTTCTTTTTTTGCTTTTTGCCGCGATCTATTCCGAGGTCCGCTTCCTCCGGAGCGAATTGCGGATGGAGAATCTGGAAAAGGAACAGCTTCTGGTGAACCGGACTCTTTCCGACCTGAAAGATGCGGAAACAGGCGAAAGAGGCTTTCTGATCACTGGCATGCCCTCCTATCTTGAACCCTACCGGGTGGCCCGGAAAGACCTGGTGGATGACCTGGGCGGAGTGTCGCGCCTTTCGGGTCTGGTTCCCGGCCTGGCGGGAGAATTGCCTCATTTTGACGATCTGATCCGGGAAAAACTTGGAGAGCTTCAGGTGACACTCTCCTTGCGGGAGAATGCCGGTTTCTCTGCAGCAAAAGAGATGGTCATGAACGGGTTCGGAAAAAATACGATGGACCTGATCCGCAAACTGAGTGTCCGGATGGGGGATCAGTGCCAGGTTGCCATTGGCGTGGCGCGGAAAACGGTTCTCCGTCGCGAGCGCCGATTGATCGGATTCGGGATGTTGACCGCGTTTTCGATCATCGTGCTGCTTTCATTCCTCTTCAACATGATCTATCGGGATATTCAAGAAAAAAAATACCTTCTGGACCGTCTCGAGGATGAATCCACTCATGATTTTCTGACGCGCCTCCACAACAGGGCTTTTTTTACGGACTGCTTCCGGAAGGCCCTTTCCCTCGCATCCAGGGGAAACAGCCGTCCGGCAATTCTCATGATCGATCTGGACGGGTTCAAGCAGGTGAATGACCGTTTTGGTCACCAGATGGGGGATGCCGTGCTTGTCGAGGTATCGAGGCTTTTTGCCCGGATGTCCCGGGAAAGCGACATTCTGGCCCGACTGGGGGGTGACGAGTTTGTGATTCTGGTCCCTGTCCTGGAGAAAACTACGGATCTTTCTGTGCTTGCAGAACGGATTCTGTCCGTTTTTTCCAAGCCCGTTCTTCCCGATCTGGGAGAGGTTTCTCTGGGTGCCAGCATCGGGATTGCCGTCTTTCCTGACGACGGTGCGGATCCGGACGCACTGTTGAATGCTGCGGACCGGGCGCTCTATCTTGCCAAGAAGGAAGGCCGAAACTGTTACCGGTTCCATGGCGATACGACGACAACTCCTTCCTGAGGGACTGCATCGGGCAGAAATCGTTTGGAGGAGATTGCCTATCGAACCGGGATATCGGCTTCTGTTATCATGGGTTCCCGTTTGCTGAAGACATCAGGACGATTCGGGAACGATGCACAATGTGATGAGGGGTGGACAGGACAGATGACGTTTCAGGATACGATTCGGACGCTCCAGCATTTCTGGGCAAACGAAGGCTGTGCCATTGTCCAGCCTTACGACATGGAGATGGGAGCCGGGACATTCCATCCTGCGACATTCTTCGGGGCACTGGAGCCGGGAGCGACCCGCGTAGCGTATGTACAGCCCTGCAGAAGACCCACGGACGGACGGTATGGCGAAAACCCCAATCGCCTCCAGCGCTATTATCAATTCCAGGTTCTGGTCAAGCCGTCGCCGGAGGAATCCCAGGCCGTTTACCTGAAAAGTCTGGAAGCGCTGGGTATCCGGCTCCGGGATCACGATATCCGGTTTGTCCACGACGACTGGGAATCTCCCACGCTGGGGGCGTGGGGGCTGGGGTGGGAGGTCTGGCTCGACGGCATGGAGGTCACCCAGTTCACCTACTTTCAGGAGGTGGCCGGCATTCCGCTCAATCCGATTCCGGTGGAGGTGACCTATGGTCTCGAACGTCTGGCGATGTACCTCCAGGGCGTTTCCAATGTCTTCGACCTGATGTACGCTCCTGGCGTCACCTACGGCAGGATTCACCGGGAAAACGAGCGTCAGCAGTCCTTCTACAACTTCGAGGAAGCTCCCGTCGACAGTCTCCGGCAGGAATTCGACTTTCGCGAAGCCCAGGCGGAATCCCTCCTGGAGAAGGGGCTCTATCTTCCCGGGTATGAAATGGTATTGGGCATGTCCCATGCGTTCAATCTCCTGGATGCCCGGGGTGCGGTCAGCGTTGCGGAACGGCAGCATTTCATCGGCCGGGTCCGTGCCCAGGCCCGGAAAGCGGCCCGATCCTTCCGGGAGCGGATTCAGTCGGAGACTGCCGTGGCTTCGGCCGCCGGTAACGTCGGGGAGGGTGCAAAGTGAGTCCTTCCGGCCCTCCCCTTTTTCCGGAATCCAATCACGATCTTGACCGGACGGCCCTTCTGGAAATCGGTTGCGAAGAACTTCCCTCCGCTCCCCTTCCGGCCCTCCGCTCGTCGATCGCCGCCCGGGCCAACGCCCTGAGGGCCGAATACCGTCTGGGAAAAGGGGCCGTTCAGGTTTTTGGAACTCCCCAGCGGGTGATCCTGATGCTGGAAGAATTGCCGGACGAGCAGGAGGCTTTTCAGGAGACCGTTCTGGGTCCTCCCGCAAGGCTCGCCGGCTCGTTGCCGGATGCGCCTTCCCCCCAGTCCATCGGGTTTGCGAAGTCGCAGGGCGTTTCCGTTTCAGAGCTCCGGATTGTCGAAAGTTCCAGGGGCGCCTACCTGGCAGTGGATAAAACGGCTCCCCGGAAAAAAACGGAAGAGGTGCTTCCGGAACTTTTCTCCCGGACGCTGGAGGGGCTTCCTCTTCCCAGGACAATGAGGTGGGGAACGGACTCCGGTCCGTTTCTCCGTCCCATCCTATGGGTTCTGGCATTCTGGGGGGACCGGAGCCTTTCTCTTTCCCTGGCCGGAATCGCGTCGGGAACCCTGACCCGGAATCCCCGGTCCGCAGGGTTCCTGCACCATCCGGTCCGGGGCGTTTCCCATTATGCGGATCTGATCCGGTCCTGGGGAATCTCTCCCGTTCCGTCCGAGCGGGGGGCCGAGATCGACCGGGAACTCGACCTGGCGCTCAGGCTGGAACAGGATACCGGTCGCCTTTCCCCGTCCGTCCGTCGGGTGGAAGACGTGCCGCTGTCCATGGAAGTGCTCGATCTTGTCGAAGTGTTCCGCGTGGTGGTGGGGCATTTTCCGGAGTCATACCTGACGCTTCCCGCTGCACTGATTCAGACCGTGCTTCGCGTCCACCAGCGATTTTACGTGCTGGAAGAGGAAAACGGGGCGCTTTCGAATTGTTTCCTGGCCATCAGCGGCAATCCCTCCGCCGACCTTGCGACAGTGCGCACAGGATACGAAAAAGTGGTCCGGGCGCGCCTCGAGGATGCCCAGTACTACCTTTCCCGGGATCGGAAGCGATCGCTCGCATCGTTTGCCGGGGACCTGGGAGGAATGGTCTTCTTTCCTGGCGTGGGAACCCTGTCCGACAAGGTCAGGATGTCCCGGGAAATGGTTTCCTGGGTACTGGAACGCATTCCGGAATCCGATGTGGAAGGGACAGGGTTCGACCGTCCGTCCCTCGCCGCGTCCCTGGACCGGCTCGCGCAGCTGGCAAAGGCGGACCTCGCAACGGGTCTGGTCCGGGAGTTTCCGGAGCTGGAAGGCCAGGTCGGAGCCCATTACTGGATGATGGAAAACAGGGAATCGCGCGACCGGAAAGAAGAAATCCCGGATCGCCTGCTCCAGTTCGAAGCCGAAGCCATTGCCGACCACTACCATCCCCGACACGCACAGGATCGTCTCCCTTCGACGCTGCATGCCAGGATCCTTTCCCTGGTGGACAAGTTCCTGCACCAGGCCGGAGGACTTGCGGCCGGATTCATTCCTTCGGGAAGCGAGGATCCCTATGCGCTGCGCCGGGCTGCCCTGGGGATGATGGCAGTGCTGCGGGACTCGGGGTGGCCCATCACGCTGGAACAGCTTTTGTCCCAGGCCGGGAACCTGTCTCTTCCCCGCGATGTTGCCGGAGATCTCGGAAAATTCTGGGGAGAGCGCCTGCAGGGCTTCTGGGAAAGGGAATACCCTATCCTTCTGGTCCGCGCGGGGGGAGCGTCCCTGTCGGAAACGATGGGGTTTGCAGGCAGCCGACTCCGCTTTCTTTCAGGCGTTTCCGGGAGGGAAGGGTATGCGGAACTGCTTTCCCTTTATACCCGGCTCGTCAATATCCTTCCCGATCCGGAGAAGTCGGCCGGTTTTTCGCTGGACCCCTCCAGGCTGGAAGCGCCTTCGGAAAAAGCGATCCATGCGCTGATGAAGGAAGAAGGGATCGCGGATCCGGGTCTCTGGGCGAAAAAGGCGGCCTGTGGCGAATGGGAAACAATCTGGAATTCGGCGCTCCGGTTTGTGATCCCCGTCCAGAAAATGTTCGAAGAGGTCATGGTGAACGATCCGGATCCGGTTCTCAGGGAAAACCGGATGGCTCTTCTCTCCCGGCTGTGCATGGCGATCGGCGTTCTCGGACGGCTGGATCTGCTTCCGCCCCCCTCGCGGGAAGGATGATGAGGGCTCCCGAGGAACGCTTCATGTCCATCGCCCTTTCCCTCGCCATGAAAGCCCGCGACACGGTCGCTCCGAACCCCAGGGTGGGAGCGGTCGTTGTCCGGGAAGGGCAGGTTGTCGGCAAAGGGTTCCATGAACGTCCGGGCCTTCCCCATGCGGAAGTGCTGGCGTTGAGGGAAGCGGGGGAGAACGCCAGGGGGGCGGACCTTTACGTCAATCTTGAGCCCTGCTGCCACTTGAACAAGAGGACGCCTCCCTGTACCCGGGAAATCCTTTCTTCCGGGGTGCGCAGGGTGATCATCGCGCTTTCGGACCCCAATCCGGAGGTCAGCGGGAAGGGGATCCACGAACTGAGGGCAGGGGGCATTCACGTGGCCCTCGGAACGATGTCCCGCAAGGCATTCGAAGTCAACAGGGGATTCCTGTCGCTCATGCGCAACGGGCGCCCGTTCGTGACCGTCAAGGGGGCGATGAGCCTCGACGGAAAAATCGCGACGGTGACCGGCGATTCCCAGTGGATTTCCGGAGCTCCTTCCCTGAAATATGCCCATGAGCTCAGACAGATCCACGATGGCATCATCGTCGGCATCGGGACCGTCCTGAAGGACAATCCCCTCCTGACAACCCGGATCCCGGGGAAAAAGGCCCACCACCCCGTCCGGATTCTTCTGGACTCGTGGGCCAGGACCCCTCTCGGTTCGAGAGTTTTCGAGACGCTGGAGGATTCGCCCGTCTGGATCGCCGTTCGGGACGACGCTTCTCCGGAACGCATCCGGGCCCTTGAAAAGAGAGGTGCCCGCATTATCGGGGTTCCTCCCGATCCCCAGGGAACAGGAGTCAGTCTCGGTTCTCTCTTGAACCGGCTCTCGCACGAAAACATCCTGACAATCCTGGTCGAAGGAGGTGCCCGGGTCACCGGGGCCTTTCTCAGGAAGCGTCTTGCCGATCGCATCCGTCTCGTTCTGGCACCGTTGATCATCGGAGGACAGGATGCAGTGGGGTGGGTCGGCGGCGACTCCCCCCTGACGCTCCGGGAGGC